>CAMBZK010000052.1 GCA_945872225.1 candidate division TM6 bacterium UASB124 | reverse complement strand
AAAATAGCTTCAGATTAGTGGTAGTTGTTTGAGATAAGAGAATAGAAGGGATAGCTGATGCTAAAAAAAATGTTCGTTTTTATGCTAAGTGTGCTGAGCTTTTGTTGTGGACCGCAGGTTGCGGCAGCTGTGCCACAGGCATTAACAGGGATCTTTGCCCACGGCCTTGGCGGTAGCGCTGCTCAAATAGAGCAATACGCAGAAATCTTTGGCCCGCTTATTGGCCGAAATGGCCCTGAGTGGGACAGAGAATTGCATGGCGCAAAGGCTGGGCCTCAGCAATCATGTTTGGCTCAACAGGGTGATATTGATGTTATCGTAGGCCAAATGGCCGAGCGTGTTGGCGAAACATCGATGCTTGTTGGCGTTTCAAAAGGCGGGGCAACGATGTTTAATACCATTGGGTATTGTGCAGAGCATAGACCTGAATTACTGGTTGGGCTTAGAGCGGCTATTTTTGACTGCCCATTTAAAAACCCTGAAAGCGTTGCAAAACAAATTGTGCATACAGCGGCGGTGCAAGTAAGACGTCGTGGCGGCTGGTTTAGTGGGTCTTCTGCCTCATCTATGGAGACAAGTGCTGATAGCTCGATGGCTCCCTCTTGCTTCCGCGGTGCAACCTCCGTGGCCTATAAAAATTACGATCGCAGTGGCGCAACGCCAGAAAAAGCGCTGGAGCAATGGGCATTGCCGATCGTGAATCGTGAGATGGTTGTTGTCTTTATCCACTCACGAGCAGATGAGCTTATTTCCGTGAATGATTCGCGTTATCTGTACCGTGAGCTCCTAAGGATTGGCTACAGAAATGTCTATTTAATTGAAGTAGAACATGGTGAGCATGCAGCTGAATTATGGGGTGCTGATAGCGGATTTATTTATTCCTGTTTGCGAGCAATTTATGAACGGCATGGCTTTGCCTTGTCGGGTGTGCTAAGGGACGCGATGCCATTAGAAGATCTTGCTATGGCACAACCAACCATTGAACAAGTTGCTGAGCGCATGGCAGCTGGTGGTAGAAAATAGCTTCAGATTAGTGGTAGTTGTTTGAGATAAGAGAATAGAAGGGATAGCTGATGCTAAAAAAAATGTTCGTTTTTATGCTAAGTGTGCTGAGCTTTTGTTGTGGGCCGCAGGTTGCGGCAGCTGTGCCACAGGCATTAACGGGCATTTTTGCTCATGGGGTAGGTGGTAAAGCGGCTCCGCTTGTAGAGCAATATGGCGCCATCTTTGGGCCACTTGTTGGCCGCGATGGTCCAGAATGGGATGCGGGAGTGCACGGAAGCAGTGTCGGGCGTTGGCGGTCTTGTTTGGCGCAGCAGGGTGACATTGATGTTATTGTTGCGCAGTTAGAAGAGCGGTTGAGAGACTATTCTGGTGCCGGAACAATGCTCGTTGGGGTATCGAAAGGTGCCGCAACCATGTTTAATACCATTGGGTATTGCGCAGAGCATAGACCTGATTTGCTTGCTGGGCTTCGTCTTGTTGTTTTTGACTCCCCGTTTAGGAGCCCGGAAAGCGCTGCAAGGCAAATAGCGTATGCAGCTGCTGGCGGAGTAAGCGGTTGGATTCCTTGGTTGGCTGGATCGCCCATAAGGCTGATTGGTTCTTTGATGCCGGATAGTTGCTCTAGCCTTGGTGTATCAGCGGTTTATAGGAAATATGATTGGGCTGGTGTGACGCCTGAGAGATCGCTGGATGGTTGGCGCAACCCTGCAATAGACCGTGATATGGTTATTATTTTTATTCACTCGCAGGAAGATGCTGCTATTTCAGTGAACGATTCGCGCTACCTGTACCGGGAGCTTCTAAAGCTTGGCTATAAAAATGTTTACCTGATTGAAGCAAAACGGGGCCGACATGGCGCCGTGCTATGGGATCATGACAAAGACGCTATTTACTACTGCTTGGATGCGATTTATCAACGGCATGGCTTTTCTTCATCATCATCAAGTGTGCTAGGGCTTATCCCGGCGATAAGAGATCGTGAGCTTGATAGAGTTGCAAAGCCAACGCTTGAAGAAGTTGCTGCACGCATAGCTGGCCGTGCCTGAAAATAGCTGGATACTCGAAAACGTTGATTTAGACGAGGCCTGAAAACTTGCAATTTCGGGCCTCTTTTTTTTGTGTTTACTGATTGGATCAACGCATCGAAAATACTGATTCCATCGTTACCGTTCAGTGGTTCTATATGGGGTAAAATGACCTGCTGATCGTATGATTCTGGGAGTGTTGATCAGATCAATCTAGTGGCAGGCGTTTTTGAATTGGGTTTTTGTAGTACTTTGCCACGAAGTTGACGATGATTTCGGCATATTCAGTAAGCAACTTAACCTCATCAAATTCCAAATCGATATAATCGTCTGGATAGCGCGATTTGGTAGAAAATGGCTTTAGGTACTCAGCCTGAGGAATGAGCTCTAAGAAAGTATGGTCTATCTCTGCGCATTCGGTAATAAGTAGCATTAAATCATGAACTTTTTTGATGCGAACCTCGTGTAAAACAAGATATCCCTTAAGGGCTTTTTCTGCAGCTTGTTGAGCATGGTAAGCCGCTTGATTGGGTTTATGTGCATCACGCAAAATAACAGCGGATTCCAGATCGCTTATGGCAATCTCAAGCCAAAGGTTAGGATCTGACATAAATCCTCTTTCCGTTGTTCTTGACCTTGCACGCAAGCGAATTTAGGTCTTGGCTGATGGTTTCAAATTCTGCTTTGGTATAAACAACAACGTCGTTGGCAACACGTAATCCAACAAGTGCGCGATAGCCAACAAATGAGCGTTTATAGCGCTTAGGCTCATCTGAGCTTTCAACAACCACGAGCAAATCAATGTCGCTTTCTTCGTTGGGTGTGCCCCATGCGTGTGAGCCGAAGAGATAGATTTCGATTGGGTCATATGTTTTGACCAGGCGTATTTTGATTTCATCAAGAAAATCTAATGGTTTCATGAGTGGCTCCTGCTAATGCCATTTTTATCTATTTTGCCGGACCGGTGCTAAAAATGCAATGAGAAGATCGGCTAAAAAATATTGCACTGTCAGAATGATCGAATGTCGATACTAATAAGTCAATAAATCAAAAACGCCTTATTATTTAATAAAAAAACATTAATTGACTTTACTTAATAAGGCGTTATGATGATTATAATTACAACAAATAAAGGAGTAGTTATGGATTTTATAGACTTTAAATTATTGTCGCTGTTATTGAAAAATGGCCGTGTAACACATACTGAAGTTGCACAGCAACTTCAGTTATCTATTCCTGCTGTAACTGAGCGTATAAAAAAGCTCGAAAAAGCAGCAATTATTCAGGGTTATACAGTCAGTCTTGATTATCAGCAGCTAGGCTTTGCGCTTACTGCCGTCGTTTTTGTAACACTTGATCATCCGCAATATCGAGCGCATTTTATTCAAGAAATGCAAGCAGCAGGAGAAGTGCTTGAGTGTCTTCATATGACCGGTGATGATGATTATATGTTGAAGATAGTTTGTCTGAATGCTAAGCATTTAGATTATTTTTTAAGTGAACGAATAAAATCAATTCAGGGAATTATGCGGACAAGGACGATGATTGTCCTCT
Organism: candidate division TM6 bacterium UASB124; assembly: GCA_945872225.1. Taxonomy (GTDB): domain Bacteria; phylum Babelota; class Babeliae; order Babelales; family RVW-14; genus CAIKAH01. The sequence continues at coordinate 3,814 of CAMBZK010000052.1, read as the reverse complement.
CTGCTCCAAAAGAGCGATCTGTTGATATTCCCGAGATTATTAAAGAAGGATTAAAACAATGAAAAAGACGATTTTTATGTTGATGTTATTAAGTATGGGACTGACTATGAAAACATATGCAGCAACAACAGGCGTGCGAAGTGATTCGTTTTCTGTGCGGTATGTTGAAATGGCAGATATTCCGAGTTTGATTAGCTTGTATCGTGATGTTGCTGGTATACCTGGAGGCATAGCCAGAACTCCTGAAGAAATAACTGAAGTGTACGTTACTGATCTTGTCTCGAATGCCATGGCTGCGGGGTTAATGCTTGTTGCTGTAACGGAAGATGGCATGATTGTTGGGGCTGTTTCTAAATATCGCCCTGGGCCAGTATCATTGAAGCATACATTGAGTGCTGGAACTACGTTAACTCACTCAAGTATGCATGGGAAGGGTGTTGGCACGGCACTATGGGTGAGTTTTACTGAAACTGTACGCAGCGAGATGCCAGATGTTATGCGAGTAGAGCTTTTTGTACGAGCATCTAATGGGCCAGCTATAGGGTTGTATAAAAAAGTTGGCTTTATCGAAGAAGGTCGCTTGAAAAATAGAATCGTTAGTGTAACTGGCGAACTTGAGGATGATTTGGTAATGGCTTGGTTTAACCCGAGCTTTGATCCTAGTACCCTTAAAAAATAGTCGATTCTACTGCTCGAAAACGTTGATTTAGACGAGGCCTGAAAACTTGCAATTTCGGGCCTCTTTTTTTTTGTGTTTACTGATTGGATCAACGCATCGAAAATGCTGATTCCACGGTTACCGTCCAGTGGTTCTGTAGGGGGTAAAAGCATCTACTGATCGCCTGTTTGTGAGTGTATTGATCTGGTCGTCCTTTTCGGCTTTTATGCCTGTGTTTGGGCTGAAGCTGCTTTATTTGATCCAGCTTCGGTTGCAAGACACTCATCGATGGTGATCTCGACTGCGCTACCATTGCCAACTTTAAATACCCGATTACAGCGTTTAATGGTGCTTAAACGATGGGCGATAATCAAAAGTGTTTTATCTTCAGCCTGATCGTAAATTTCCTGCATGATGTGTTCTTCGTTGTCGTGATCAAGTGACGACGTTGCTTCGTCAAGCACGAGTACGGCAGGGTTGCCGTAGAGAGCCCGCGCAATGGCCAGTCGCTGGCGCTGTCCGCCGCTGAGTTGGATGCCGGCCTCGCCAATCTGGGCTTGCAGGCCGCCTTTTTCCATAATGACATTGTACAGTCGTGCTTTTTGCAAGACACTGATGACCTGTGCTTCGTCTGGGGCACGGCCGCAGATGATGTTCTCAGCAACGGTACCATCAAAAAGATAGATATGCTGAGGGATGTAGCCAATCTGTTGTCGCCAGGCTTTGATGGTTGTGCTGTCGATTGTTGTGCCATCAACTACTAATGCGCCACTGCTTACGGGCAGCAGGCCAACCAGTAGATCAATGAGCGTCGTTTTTCCAGCGCCACTTTCGCCAATAAAGCCAATGCGGTCACCCTTGTTAATGGTCAGCGAGACATTCTGCAAAATGGGTTTTCCCGCGACATAATGAAAGCTTAATGAGTGCGTGGCAATTGTTTTATTGAATGAAATGGGCTCATATGAAAGCATTTCAACAGGGCTTTCTAGGTATGTGATAAACGGCTTGATCGCATGGGTGTTGAAAATAATCTGATTGTAGCTGGTCAAAATTTTGGTGATTGATGGCAAGAAGCGATAGAAGGCCAGTGCGTACATTGAAACGATGGGCAGCACAAACTGTGCATTGTTGTAACGAAATAAAACATACACCATAACGCCAATAAGTATGCAAAAGCCGAGTGTTTCTAAAATAAAGCGTGGCAAGGCTTGCCAAACCATATTGATGTTGTTTGCCCGTGCAAAGCCATAAGCATTCTCATTGAAGGTGGCTGTGTGCTGATCGTTATTACCTAGTAGCCGCAAGAATTTATAGTTCCCAAAAACCTGTTGGTATTTTTTATCACGAGCCAGTGAGAAGACTTGTAGGCGTTTTCCGGCGCCCGTTATCTTGTGCGAAAACGTTTTAATGATAATAAACACTTTTGCTGTCAGTAGCAGGGTGAGGACGAGGGTCATCTTCCAGTTGACATAAAAAAGCATGGCATAGATGGCAATAATCGTTGAGCTTTCTGCAAGGATAGCAAGCATCCCGCTTATGACGTGGGTGATTTGCATTGATGTGGTATTAATCAAATGAGCTGTTCCAGTGCTGCTTTTCATAGCAAAATCCCCAAAGGGGATCCGTAAAAAATGGTTGAACGCTCGTGCTGCAAACTCATACTGCCGCATTTGTGCGAAGCGGTTGAGGTAATACGTGTGCAGAACGTTGATAAGTGCACGTGCGATATAAAATAGGATGAGCCCAAGCCCAAAGCAGATGACAAAGGTGGTGTGCTTTTGAAAACCTAGAGCGTGGTACCAATAAGCAAAATAACGGTTGCTTTCGACAAGCTCCAGGTTGTTTGCCATGCTGACAAATACCATGAGCGCAGAAACGCCAATTGTTTCGATGAGCGAAACAAGCATTGAGGCAAGCAAAAGGAGCAAGAGCTCGTGCTTGTCGCGTTTGGTAAGAAGTTTGGTGAAGAGTGATACAGCAAACATACTAACCTCATCAGATACATGGTTGGGGTGGTAGGGTATTAAGATTCAACCATACCTGGTTTGGCAAAAATGAAAAGTATTTTAGACCTAGCGCAGTAGGGTGACCACATCGGGCTCATGCGCACTTGCAGCTGGCTGACCAGTAATCCAGTTGACGTGATATTCTTGTAGCGATGGGTCTTTATAGAACTGCTTTCTCGTTGTTGGCAAATGTTTATAAAATTGATACCAAACAGGAAATGCGGTTCTACTTGCCAGCAGATTGCTGCCCATAGGGGTGTTATCGTCGCAGCCGATATAAAGAGCCGTGGTGAGTGTTGGGGTTGCGCCAACAAACCAGGTGCTTGATGCACCGTTCGTTGATCCGGTTTTACCGATGGATTGTCCTGCAATCCATTCTTTGCCATAGTGCCGTTGATGGGAGAGCATACGCAGTTCAAGCAGCTTGACCATGCGGCTGCATAGGCGGGCATCTAAAATCCGTTTACTCGCGGGCGCTCCTTCAAAAATTTTATTGCCGTGCTCATCTTTGACCCATTCAATCAGGTATGGCTTAACATAGACCCCATTATTGGCAAAAACGTTGAAGGCTGCGGCGTTTTCTTCGACGGTTGCTTCTGCGGTGCCCAGGGCTGCTGACGGATATTCGGTGAGGTGCCTGGTGATCCCAAATTGTCGGCTCCATGGAGCTACATAGGCACCACTAATTTTCATAAAAAGCTTTATTGAGATGGTATTAACCGACATGGTGATGGCTCGGGCTAAGGTCATTGGACCATTGAAATTGTTGTCCCAGTTCATCGGTCGCCAAATCGAGCCGTTGGGCATTTGCATTTCAATTGGTTCATCAATAAACACGCTATCCATCTCAATGCCAGCGCGCATAGCTAGGGAGTACAAAATTGGTTTGAAGGTTGAGCCGATTTGACGTTTTGCTTGTGTTGCCCGGTTATATTGTGACTGTTTAAAGTCGTAGCCACCAATCATAGCTTTAATTTTGCCGGTATTGGGCTCAAGGGCCATCATGCCGCCATTTAATTTATCACCCAGTTTAACGCGTAGCTTATGTACCACATCGTTAAAAGCCTGCTCTGCGTGCTCTTGTGTTGGCGTGTTTATAGTTGTTTTTATTTTTAGGCCCTTTTGGTAGAGGACATCCTTGCCAAATGTT
>CAMBZK010000051.1 GCA_945872225.1 candidate division TM6 bacterium UASB124 | reverse complement strand
CAAAAAGCTAACCGGAAAGAAGTGCTAAACTTGGCAGCCACAACATTTCTCACCAAAACATCTGGTAGCATTGAAACTGTTGAGGTTAAAACCATCGGTGATGCCACCATGAAAGAATTAGCAATATGCTATTTTGAATCGCTCGTAACAGAGTGCTTCACTACCTATCATACTATTTTGCCAACTATAGACACAGATGAGCTTATAGCAGTATGCCGGCATTGCATGATACAAGCAATATGCAACATGAAAAACGAGCATCCCACTTTTTCAGAATAGAAAGCTCCGTCATCTCGCCTGAATCTGTATCAAAACGATACAAAAATGCGATCATCCAAGTGATTATTGTGGTATTTTGCTGCCTAAATGCCGCCATTTGATAATATCAAAGCCCCATGCTATAATTACTATTATGAATAAATGTATAGCTAGTAATAGCTATTATCAACTAAAAAATGGGTGTTTTTATGAAAATTACTACAAAATTGCTTATTTTTGCACTACTCGCAATGGTCTCATCAGCCAATACCGCTGGCAGAAAGGTTGTGCATACATTAGATGAACGCAAAGACCCTAAAACAACTGATCATGAAACTGCTAAGCAAAACACTAAAAACGGCACAAAAAGCGTAACTGATGCAATCAGAGATAAACAAAAAAAAGCTGCTATCGATAGGCGTAGGATTTCTCTAAATCCAATACCAGCTGGTGCCGGTGGTGGAAGCAGTAGCACACCAATTGACCTTATGGTAGATGCAGCTGAAGACGACGAAGTACCCGGAGCTGCTGGCGCCGGCAGTGGAAGCAGTGGTGCTGGTAGCGGAAGCTCAATGGACCCTGTTGCTGGTATAGATTTTAGCTTTGGGCTACCAAATTATTGCGGCAATGACTGCTTTATTAATGCAATGATACAATGCGTATTTTCAAGCCCATCACATCTCAACTACCTTCATGCGCTTTTCACAAGCCCAGATTTTGAAGCAAACGTTGCAAGATTAGCACCAAATAAAGACAATGGTCTTATTCATAGAGATATTCCAATCTACCAAGCAATTGTAAGAACATTTAAGGCCCTCTACACCGCATACTTAGCACATGAAATCACCAGCCTAGCAGAAGCAATTACCCAGAAAATCATGCGTGAGTTCACACAGGCACTACGTAGCGGATTTGGAACTGACGACAATGTACGAGAACATCGTGGGCAAGGAGACGCTGATGAAGCATACACAATTTTATTTGATGCACTAAAATGGATAAATACCAACATTGGTTTAGAAGAAATTCAGGAAAAAATTACCACTACTTGCGCTAGCGGTCACTCTAGCAGCAGAGGCGAATCCCAACGCACAATCAATCTTAGAATTCCAACGCAAGACCATTTTATAACCCTAGCAGAACTACTTGAGCAACACCAAGCGCCAGAACTTCTTAATGGAGCAAACCAATACGCATGCGAACATTGTGGGGATTGGGATGAGTTTGGCAACGGAGCACCAGCGCGTGTTGATGCAAATAAAGCTATTAGCTTTAGCAACCAGCCTGCCCATATCGTACTCAATATTAAACGATCACGCTTTAACATCGCAACAATGGGCAAATACAAAATTCATACGCCAGTCGTGCCAGGAGCAAGAATTGAGCTTAACGGCACAAGATACATTTTAACCGGAGCTGCCGTTCATCGGGGTGCATCATCAACCCGTGGTCATTGGGTCGCATGGAAGCGAGGCATCTGTTATGACGCTACAGCAAAAACTTTTAAAAGTAATGCTCAGTGGCACAGGGCAAATGATAGAGAAATCACACCTCTGATAACTGATGAGAAATATGATGAAGATGAAGAAACAGCTATGTTTTTTTATGAACGAGAAGATGTATCAACATGCTTTGACAGCGAAGATTTATACGATTTTATGGGAAAATTAATCGAGAAATATACCGCCACTGCTGCTGCACCAGCTGCTCCTGTAGTGCCCCCAGCTGCACCAGCTACTACAACTACACCAGTAATACCTGCAGCCGCCCCAACAGCAGCAACTCCTGTGGCCGAAGCAACACCTTCTGAGGCTCCTGTAGTGTCCCCAGCTGCACCAGCAGGACTCCCTGATCCAACACCAACAGCTGGTGGATGGTGTGTAATCTGCTAATCTCCTTCGCAATAACTAAAAAAGCAGGAAGGCTCGGCATAAAAACCGAGCCTTCCTGCTTTTTTTAACGAACTGGATCTCAAATAATTTTGGCAGGCATTCTACCAAACTATCTGCAGCTAGACATATATGCCATCAGGCCTTTGCCACTCGCCAAATGATATGAACTTCGCATAGGGCCACATCGCCGTGGTGACACTTGCTGAATATACTTATCCACCGCCTCTTCCAACATCGCCAATGGGCAAGCACCAAGCTCAAGAACCAGATTGTGGAATTGGCGAATATCAAACTGATCACCCAGTGCATCTTTCAGGCGCTGCCGTAATTCAAGAATCTTCAGCTGCCCAATTTTGTAGGCACAGGCCTGGCCAGGCATAACAAAATAACGCTCGACCTCAGTTACAATTTCATTAGGGTGGCAGCCGGTGTTCTGCAACATGTAATCAATCGCCTGTTCGCGCGTCCAGCGGCGGTGATGAATGCCGGTATCAACAACCAAGCGTGCTGCACGCAAGAGCTCATCTTGCAAGTGCCCAAGTTGTGCTGCAGGGGAAGAGTAAAAGCCCTCTTCATAGGCAAGTTTTTCTACGTACAATGCCCACCCTTCAACGTAAGCAGTGTAGCTACCTGTAATTTTACGCAAAATATGCATAGCCATCTCTTGCTCAATCGATAACTGAAAATGATGGCCTGGCTCAGCCTCATGCACAGCAAGCGTCTCCATCCCATAAGTTGGCGCCTCTGCCATATCGCGTAGATTCACAAAAAACATTCCTGGGCGAGAGCCATCCATACTTGGCCTCATATAATACGCCAATGCCCGCCCCTCTTCTTCATGCTTTGGCGTTGCGACCATCTGCACCGATGCACGAGGCTTGCGATCAAACAACGGGTAGAGCTCTTTACGACAACGCTCCATAATAACACCGTACTGATCAAGACATTGCTGCCGCCCTTGCTCATCATTGGCATAATAAAATTCAGGGGCCTGAGCAAACTCCCTGAACAACGCTATCGCACTTTTATCCTTGCTCCGAAAATTAAGGCGAGCAAGCAAGCCCCTCATTTGTTGATGGATTTTTGTAACTTCACGAAGCCCAAGCTCGCAAATTTCCTCAGGGGTCAAATCAGTTGTCGTATGGTTAGCAAGCGTATACGCATAGTACTCGTCTCCATCTGGCAAAGCCCACACCCCATCATTCGTGGTAAGCTGATCCTGCAACCGCACCAATGCTGCCAGCATTGCTTCATAGCCAGGATAAACAACGTGTTGCAATACTGCTGCTGCTTGCGCAAGTAAGTCTTCTTTGCCATCTATAGCAAGTATTTCTAGCCGACTAGCAAGGCGCTTATAAAAAATATGCTCCGTCACTGGCTGTGGCAGAAATTGTTGTAGCATAGCAATGACTTTTTGTAGGGCGAACTGTGGTAACTTAATATTGTTATCTGTTTGCCACTCAAACCGTTCGATTGCCTGTTGCAGTACCTGCGGAATACACTTTAAACGTGCAAGATAATAAGCAACATCTTGGCTATTATTGAGCGGATGCGCTTGCGTAAAAAGTGCGGTCAAATCTGTTATCGGGCTCCACATCTGGCTAATAAAATATTCGTGCATTAAAAATTGCTCCCCCATAACTGCCTGCCGAGTCTGCCAGCAGAAAACAGCGTGAGCATTTTTTTGATCAGCAGAAAGCTCATCAAGGGGGTATTGCTCTAATGTTGCCAACATATCGTTATTAATAGCTAATGCGTCAAACAACGATCGTCGAGAAATATTATTGAGATAAGCGTTATGCTCAGTAATGCCAATAGCTTCAAATAAACCAAGTTTTGTGAGCGATTGCGGATACCTGCTCATTTTTGCTATAAAAAACTCGTCCAAAAGCCCATCAAATGGCGAAGTTGGCTCGGCACAATGCGATGGTTGCTCAGATGCCGACTTGCCAGCCCTGATCAATCCAACAGTCGAAAGGGCGGCCTCTTTTTGATTATTTGCCACCTGTGTAAGCGCTCGCCAATACAAAGCAGCATTTGGCTTATCTGCAAACAGCACCCCTGTTGTCGCATAGTCACCCGATAAAAGCTGCTCGGCATATAAAATAAACATGCCAAAAACAATAGTTTTGCTTAGTAATCCCTTAACCATTCCCATCTCCCCTCAAGTATTATTTGATTTTCCCCTTGCTCAAATATACTGATAAGCCTCACAGGGAGACAAGCTTCCTATGAAAAGCTTCTGGGATAGAAGAAAAGCCTTATTTTTGCATGCCTTGGACAACCCGTCCTTCTTCTGGCAGACTAATCAGACTTAAGCATTACATATCTACACCCCTTATAGGTTTGGGAGTATTCATGAATTTCATGAAGATTACGGTGGCTGTCTTAGCCTCCTGGTTCTAAATACTCGTTCCCAAGTACAATAGCGCACACCGTGCCGCTATTTCTATTAATCCTAAACGGGATACTACTAATTAATTGTTACCTAATTTCGTGCTAGACCTTGTTTTGTGCGCTGGTAATTTGTTGCTGTGCATAGAAAAATGGTCATGACACAAACGGAGCTATTGCTATGAATGAAATTTTACTTAAAATCAAAAATATTAAAAAAATCTATGGGCAAAAAGCCGCCCTCAAGGGAATTTCTCTCGATGTTTATAAAGGCGAGATCCTTGGATTGCTGGGTGTTAACGGCGCTGGCAAAACAACGCTCTCTTCGATTATCGCAACACTGATCCCACCAACCGAAGGCGACATTGAGCTTGATGGCGTATCGATTTACAAAGACTTAACCACCTATCGCTTTAGTCTTGGCTTTTGCCCTCAACGCCCGAACCTCAATCCGATGCTCTCGCTTGAGCAAAACTTGCGGCTAGCGGGTAGCTACTACGGCATGAGCGAAACACAAATCGATGAGCGTTTGGCCATCTTGGTCAACCAGTTTGAACTAGCACCCTTTTTACACCAACGTGCGATGGTCCTTTCTGGCGGCTACAAACAGCGCTTTATGATTGCGCGCAGCCTCATGCACAGCCCTAAGCTGGTACTCATGGATGAGCCAACGGTTGCGCTTGATCCGCACATTCGTCGTCAGCTTTGGGCCATTATCAAAGACCTCAAAAAGACTGGTGTCACGGTTATTTTGACCACGCACTATCTTGATGAAGCCGAGCACCTTGCCGACCGCGTCTGCGTGCTCGACCAAGGGCAGATCAAGCTCATTGATACGCCAGAAAAGCTGAAGGCTGATTTTAACATGAGTAATCTTGAAGATGTGTTTCTCGCACTGACACAAGAAACTATTACGAAAAACAATTAATCTGTTTAAGGAAATCGTTATGAAAACAAACGCTTTAAGGACTGCTGAGCTGTTTTTCAAACTGCTCGCAACCAAGCTCATTATCGCCCGCCATCAAATCATGGGCAAGCTGCTCAACGTCTCCATCTGGTCGTTTTGCACCCTGGTCATCTTTGGGTACGTCATGCCTGCCATGGGCGTACCTGCTGCATTTGGGCTGGTACAATTTGCTGGCGTCCTTGGCTCTGCCGGGATGTTTGAAAACTACGGCAACATCGCTGGCATCATTATGGATATCGCTGGCGAACGCAGCATTGGCTACTACTTAACGCTGCCAACACGCCCCTGGGTGGTACTGCTCAGCACCGCTTGCAGCTTTGCCCTGGTTGGGATGTTCTTAACGCTCGCCATGGTGCTCCTTGGCAAAGTTGTACTCTTCAGCACGTTGAGCCTTGCATCCATTGCCTGGGGTAAGCTTTTGACTATTGTCGCACTTGGCAACCTGTTCTACGGCATGCTTGCGATAGCTATTGCCGGCCACGTTGGCGAAGTATCAAAGATCGGCAATGTCTGGTCACGCTTCATTTTCCCTATGTGGTTTTTTGGCGGCTTCCAGTTTACCTGGTACGCGATGCACAAAGCATCCGCACCGTGCGCCTATGCCATTCTTGCTAACCCGATTTTGTACATCATGGAAGGCCTGAAGATCGCCGTTCTTGGCCAAGAAGGACACCTGCCATGGTTGGTATGCCTTGGTGCACTCACTGCACTGACCATCGGGTGCTGGTTACTTGCCTACAACCGCATGAAAAAACGCCTGGATTTTGTTTAAGAAACTATTCGCACCGCCGCCCTGCTTTTCGTGGGGCGGTTTTTTATTAAAAGCGTTTACAAAAACCACGGATTAAATCTACTGTAGATGATATAGAAAAAAATCAGAACTGACAGAAGGGGGTTATAACGTGGTATTTTTTATACGCATTTTTCTACTTTTTTTGATAGCACAGCAACACATTTTGTTATGCGCAAGCCAAGCAAGTGGCTACCTTTTTTTAGAGCAGGTAAATGATATTTGCATGATCGCCCCAATGGCTAATTTAAAGCGATTAGAACAGCTCAAAGAGCTATACCCCCAAGCGTTTGGCCGCAATCTTACGACCGCTCAACGAACAGAATCACCTCATGCTTTATTTAAGAAACACATACCTGCCACAGAATTTGCAACAAGACGAAGCTGGTTTGGTCGTGCACACCCAGGCAGTATGAAGTTTTATGGACTTTTAAGCACAGAGCTTGTTAACGCTCCAGAGCCCACACCTTTTTATCAATTCATTCGCCGTGGCATTGCTGTCGGCCCTGTAAGCCCTCATTTTTATTTTGCAGATGGTAGCTCATACATTTCGCCACGCAAGGGGCGTTTATCAAAAAAACTTACTAATGCTGCTGCTTTTATAAAGCTTACCTATAGCCCTTATTTTCTAATCGATACGAATGCCGTAAGAGACCTCCCTCTACGCAGAGTCATGAAAGAACCGTTTGAATACCTGAGTAGCATAGCGCTTCCAATAGGAACTCAAGGCGATAAGCTCATGGCGTTTTCTACTGAAACAAATAGCTTCCAACCTGTCCTAGGAAAATCAAGCCCAAAAGCACTGGCCATGCGCGTTATGGAGCAAATTAAACAAGCTCAAAAAAGCACCCTAGAAACCAAAGAGGCATTTATCCGAAGCCTTGAAGATAACTATCCCACGCACACAAATAATTATGATGGAAAAATTGAACACACCATGCAAAATGCACGCTATTTAAGGGGGATTGAAGAACAAGCAGGATTTGCATGGCTACAACCACTTGTTAATCGTGATACATTTTACTGGAATACGTTTGAGCCAAAACTCGGGTTATCACACGTGGGTGGACTTGGTGATACTGGAGGCTTCAGGTATCCACAGGATTCAGCTAAT
>CAMBZK010000050.1 GCA_945872225.1 candidate division TM6 bacterium UASB124 | reverse complement strand
CTTGTTCACGTGCTGACCGCCAGCACCCCCCGCACGGTAGGTATCAATCCGCAAATCACTTGGATTGAGTGTAATTTCAATGTCATCAACCTCAGGCAACACCGCAACCGTTACTGTTGAAGTATGCACCCGGCCAGCAGATTCTGTTTTCGGGACACGTTGCACACGATGAACACCAGATTCAAATTTTAGAAACTTATAAGCGCGCTTGCCTTCAACGTGGATGATAAGCTCTTTGTAGCCACCAAGATCGGTAAAGCTTTCTTCAATAATTGAAACCTGCCAACCTTTTTTTTCAGCATAGGTAAAATACATCTCGTACAAAGATGATGCAAAGAGAGCCGCTTCTTGTCCGCCAGCGCCAGCACGAATTTCGACAAACACGGAATTGTCATCGCGCTCATCAGCTGGGTACAACACATCTTCTAGCTCTTTCTCAAGAAGGTCTTTGCTCGCTGTTGCTTCGGCTATTTCTTGCTCGGCAAGCTCTCGCATTTCTTGGTCATCACTAGAGCGCAACGACTCACTTGCGGCAATATTTTTTTCAAAGGCAACAATCTGATTGTGCATATCAAGCACGTTAGCTAACTGTGTAGAACGTCTTTGCATGGTAGCACGTGTTTTTTGATCGAGCGATGGGTCAACAAGCTTAGTGCCTAAGTCGTCATACTCACTCTGGAGAACAGACCAATCTAGCATAGGAGATTCCTAGTAAATAAAAAAATTACCGTCCGCACTACCTTGCTAAAGCAAGCATACAGAGCGAACGGTAAAAACTATTATAAAAAACAGCGTTAAGCTTATTTTTTTGTGTTGTTGTAGCGAGCTTGGAATTTTTCAATGCGACCAGCGGTATCAACAAACTTTTGTTGGCCAGTAAACAATGGGTGACAGCCAGAGCAAATATCAACATCTAAACGCTTTGACGTCGAGATAGTATCAACGGTGGTACCACAAGCACAACGAATCGTTACACCAAAAACTTCTGGATGAATATTCTTTTTCATTATCAAACCTCTACAAAAATGCCATTTGATTGTTGCTGCTGCTTGAGCTCTTCTATGATCCGCACGCGTTGCGTATCAACGCCACGCTGTTGCCCGAGATAAAAGGACGCAAAATCAGTCCACAGAATCATGGAAAAAAACTGACTCCCAAAAGTATCCCCGAAAACGGGTACTTTGTAAAGATCGACACCAGAATCATGCAAAATGCTATGAAGTGATTGAATCGCACGATGCATATTTTCAGACTGCAACATTCCCCCATACCAGAAGACCACTGGCCGGGTTGCAAATCGCTCAAAACCTACGAGTAAATTATGGGCTAATTCTGGGAAACTGGCATAGGCGGTCTGTATTTTTGCATTTTCATTAAACTGCGTAGCCCCACGGTACGCTGCCGATGCCGAATGATCACTCACGCCCCACACATGAAATATATCCACGGGAGCCAACAACGATAAGGGCTGGGCGAAGAATGCTTTATCGCTCAATCTTGGAAGAAGCTCTTTGGTTATTGCCTGCCAATCATGCATCATCTCCGCTAAGCCAGCAACCCCGCGGTATTGAAACAGCTGCCAAAAAAAACCCATAAACAGCCCCAATGCGGTCCGCGGTTGCAGGGCTGTTGGCAAGGCAACATGCATAACCCCTGTTTTTGTCGCATACGCCCGCAGGAGCCCCCCATGTGATAGTGCCACCAGTGGTACATTGCGCTTAGCCAACGTCGCAAACGCATCAAGGCTTTCCCAGGTGTTACCTGAATAGGAAACCACAAAGGTCAGCGTTTTCTCATCTATACAGGCTGGTACAACTGGTGAATCAATAACCAAGCTGGTAAGGGTTGTATGTTGATCAAGTAACGTCTTAAAAATGCGCCCTGCTATACCAGAGCCACCCATCCCAACGAACGCAATTTTTTCATATCTGGCCAATAACAAAGCAGAATTTTGTTGTACCGCCTGCTCAGCCAATGCCGCACCCTGGCGTAATTTTTCAGGCCAAAGCAATAATTCTTGTATCATTAAACTGATCCTAGGTTAAATATTTTTGCTGCAACGCAAGTGCTTCAGTTACCACGTACGGCTGAAGATCATTATTTAGCAATGATGCCATTTGTTGCTGTGCCTGGGGTTTATCACCAGCGCGATACAAACAATAAATTTTATGCAGCGACGCAGATGCAAACACCTGTTCATGCGTCATACATAGTGAATACATGGCAGCCGCTTCTCGAAACCGATTTGCATGCATCAGCGCTTCTGCGTAATGATAAATGCATTTGATATTAAGAGGGTCTTTTTTACTCGCAAGTTCAAGACTTGTTGCTGCCTGCGCGTATTGTTTTTGATCGTAATAACAGCACCCAAGCAAGAAAGCTGTTTGCTCGTATGCTTGATCAAGTTGCTGAAAAACCATCGTCGCCGTTTTAAGCTCCTGCATGTTGTAAGCCAAAACACCACATGCGTATAACAATTCAGGGCTAGTAATGCGACGCATCAGCGCATCTTGGTAAAGCGCTAATGCGTCTGCTTTGCGCTGCTGTTGCTCATACAGACGGCCTAAATTAACATAAGCATTGGGTGTTGCCGCATGCAATGCAATCGCACGCTTAAAGCAAAGCTCAGCGGCTTTTTCTGATCCACGGCTCACGTGCAACTGCCCAAGATTATTAAATAATTGAGCATGCCCATCATCAATCTCAACTGCCTTAGCATAATGATACAGCGCTTTCTCTTCATTCCCTTTTACTTGGTAAATTGTTCCCAAATTTGCATGTGGCTCAGCGTACCAATGGTCTTTTTCAATCGCTTTTTTAAAGTAATCAACAGCATCATCAATCTCGCCACTATGCCACAAGGCAACAGCAAAATTATTGATGGTCCGTGGCTTTGGCGCTTTCTCAACAACGTCTTTCCAAAAGGTGTATTCATCCTGCCAAACAAGCTGACGCTTTATGGTTGCACCGCCAACGTAGTAACACAGTCCCGCAAGGGCACATGCTTTAACAGTCCGTGGGCCACATGCTATTAAGATGGGCCAAGCGCGAAAAAGTATCCGCCCACCTTTAATAATTAGGCAAGCAAAAACCACGGTGATGCCAAATGAAGCCAGGTACGTTTTATAATCACAGATCAGCTCTGTTGTTGGGAAAAGACTTACGCGAGGCACCATGGTAAGAAAAAACCACGCAATGCCAAAGCTGAGCACATTGCTTCCCTCGCGCAGATAGCGCCACACCATAAGCCCCAATAAGCCAAGGCATAAGAGCGCTGGCAGCATAACATCAGCATCTTGCCAACGTTGCGATAACACCATTTCATAGTCATAGCAAAGATTTGCAGGCCATATAAAAATCTTCAAATAATGCACCAAGACTTTAAACTGCGAAAGCGCATACGGCTGCAAGGTGATAGGAATTTGCGCACCACTAGTTAAAATATTCCCTCGATCATTTTGTATGGTCGCATGAGCAAGCTTTATAATAAAACCAGGACGTAAGGTGCCATACCAAAAAAAGGCTGCGCCAATCATGCCACTCGAGATCGCATGCAAATACCACCTCGTAAGCAAACTACGCATGCTACCAATGGCAATAAAAAACCAGTCAAATAATAAGATCAAAAGAGGCATAACAACGGCTATCTCTTTTGCACCTGTTGCACCAAACACCGCAGCTATAAATAACAGCAAGGCCCACCGTTTCATTGATGTGGTTTTTGCCTGTGCAAAAAGGAGCGTTGCAACCAACGCAAGCAAGGTAAAAAATAAAATAAACCCCTCAAGCTGCATTTGAGCGATATGTAATACGGTCTGCGACTGGACGGGGTGCAAGAGCATAAAAAGCGTTACTATGCTCGCAATGGATAACACATAGTGACTCAAAAATGAGCCAGCTTTTGCGCGGCGACCAGCAAGAAACATAGTCAAAAACGCCAAGCCTCCATTTGCTAAGTGCAAGATGAGGCAGCCAAGGCGATAAAAAAAAGCACTATCGCCAGCTACAGAAAAAATTGCCTTGTTAAGCAACAATGAAATCCAACGCGGCTGCGATAAAAAGACACGCCAGAAGTTAACAATTTTCCCTTGAACAAAATGTTTAATGACTGGCAGGTCGCTGTAAACAAAGCCATACCAGAGCGAGTTGTAATAAACCCAGCCAGTAATAGCAAAAAGCGCAGCAACAATGGCCACTGCGCTTTTATTTTTTAAGACTGCTGTAATAATGTTGCGCATCAATATTCTCATTACCAACCTACTAAATACCCTAAGCAGTCTTATCTATGCCCAAGGTCTTTTTCAGTTGCGTCAGCGTTACCGTCCCATTGCCTTTTGCTACCGCGAGCTGCAATTCAATGCGACCTTTTTCGGCTTTTACCGCATTTTTAAACTCGTCATCGGCATTAAGTTTTTCGAGGCTAGCTAACCAGGCAACAGCATCTTCAGGTTTTTTCATGCGCTCAAGGCAATTTGCTGCACGGAAAAAACTCTGCGGAATTGGCTGCGGCAATGCGGTGACTTTTTTAAATAAATCATGGGCTATGTCAAACTCATTCCGCGCAAAATGGGCTTCTGCAAGGTTAAAGGTATAACGCGCGTCCAACGGATTGTTTTTTGCAAGACGCTCATAAATACCACGAGCATCGTCTTGCTGCCCAAGCATGTAAAATGAATTTGCAAGGTTAAACCACACCTGCTCACTCGCTTCACCTTTATCAATGATCCATTGAAAAGCATTAGCTGCGTAGTCATATTTTTTTAATTTCAAGCTCATTTGACCGTACTTAAAGTACACCTCTGCTATATCAAGATCCCCTTTAACGGCAGCTTGTAAAGACTCCCATGATTTTTCTAAATCGCCACGCTCTTCATATAAGCGCGCCAAATTATAGTAAGCTTTACCATAATAATGACGTAGCTTTATCGCCGCATGCAAGGCAACTTCAGCCTCTTCTTTTTTTCCCTTTTGCATCAAAAGCGTACCAAGATTATTGTAGGCTTCAGGATAATCAGGGAAAATATGAATCGCACTACGCAACGCGTGGATGGCATCATCAATTTTATTTTGCATGGAATAAGCAACAGCCAAATTACTGTATGGATCAGCATAATAACCATCAAGCTCAATTGCTTTGTAGTAACAGGGCACAGATTCGTCATAACGCCCAACTTCAGAAAGTGCAACGCCAAGATTATTATGCACGCGAGCTTTGTTTGGCGCTTTGCGTACATTATCTTCCCAAAAGCCTACGGCGGTTGCCCACACTTTGTTGCGTTCATAGGTGTTCACGCCAACAAGGAGCAATGCTACTGATAACAGTGCTATTTGCGCCTCTGATGAAACAAGCCAGATCGCGCGGGTTTTCAGTTTTTCTGCAATAGCATACGTGCCACCGACAAACCACGATGCCATCATAAACAGAAGACCATACGATGCCAAATAGGTCTTGTAGTCACACACCAATTCTGGTGATGCGATAATAGTTGATCGCGGGGCAATTACCATAAAAAACCATACCAGCCCGAAGCTAACTAGCGAGTACTCTTTGCGCCACATCGAGCGCACAACAAACGCCGCAATGGCCAGTAATATTACCGCAGGAACAAGCACTTGTGGGGTAAAAAAGCCAGTAGCAATCTTCCAATCGTACTCGACGCTTATCCCAAATGGCCAAAAGAATATGGCTATGTAATGCACCAGTACGCGCAGTTCTGAGATGAAATACATCCATGGGGTAATGATGGTAAACGGATCTGCCGTTAAAATATTACCGCGATTGTTTACTGTCGTTGCATTAAACGTCAGCACATCTTTCAAGAAGCTCCACGAATGTTGGTAGAGCACCGCAAATAAAACAACCCCTGCTACAGCAGCCCCAACCATCAGGCGCTTTTTAAAGATTGCCCAATCTTCTCGCGCAACAAAAAACCACTCCACCAGTAGCATTAAAAATGGTAGCACCACCACGAGCTCTTTGGTCCCGCGCGACAGAAATGCCGCTACAACAAAGAATGAGCCATAAATAATGCGCGAAAAATTGTTCTGGGACATAATTGTTTTTACGTAGGCTAGCAGCGTCATTAGCACAAACAAGCTGGCAAGCCCTTCTTGCCGCGCCTGAATCACGTATGAAACCGTCTGCGTCTGTACCGGGTGCAACAAGAACAGCCCTGCCGTGGCAAAACTTATGAAGAGCGCATTGTTTGCAAGAAATGATTTTTTTTCGAGCATAGTGCAAAGCGCATAGGTTAAGAAAAACGCAACGATGCCAGCGCTCAGATGAATACCTAAATTAAATATGCGGTACCAAAATGGGTCAAAGCCCCCAAGCCGATAATTGACGTTGTTAAGCCAGTCACTGAACCAGCGGGTATTCGTCGCCCAAACTGAAAAAGAGCTCTCAGCCCGAATGGAAAACCGCTTAGCAATGTTAGCAATATCATCAAACTGGAAGGGATAGCGCAACGACGGGAAGTACACAAGACCGGTTAGAAAAACAAGAACAGCAGGTGGAAACACCTTGGTAAAAATACTGTCTTTGATCGATTGTACGCTTTTTTGCGTAGCAGACATTTTCATCATCTTCTCCTTTTTATAAAAAGATCTATCTGTGATTCTAGCTGAAAAAAGAGAATTTTCTACCTTCTTTCTACGCTCGCAGCGAAGGCGAAGAAAGGATTGCGATTCTCATAGTAAGTCGTTCACCCAAGAGAACCAGGCTAACGCCTTCTGTTTGACCCTGAGGCAAAGATCTTTTATGCTCGCAACCACTACTAAAAAAACTTACCTGGCGATCGGATACTATGAGCAAGTGGCGCGTTAGCCTATTAATTTTTATGGGAATACTGATCATTGCTGGGCTCGCTGTACGACACAGCAGCAGATTAGCCGCCATCAACACAACTACAAAGACCTGCTTGGTTACCGGCGCCTCATCTGGTATTGGCAAGCATCTTGCGATTGAAATGGTCAAGCGCGGGTGGACGGTTGTTGGCATTGCTCGACGAGCCGAGCTCCTTAACCAGCTCAGCCAAAAACTTGGGCCTACCAAGTTCGTTCCCTTTGTATGCGACGTTAGTAATCGCGAGCAAGTTCATGCAGTTTCTGAAAAGATAAAATCCCAAGGATTAAAACCTACGCTTTTTTTCTTGAACGCCGGCATCGGAGCGTTAGAGCAAAAATGGCAGGTCTCTTCTACGCATCACCAACAAACATTCGCCACTAATTACCTTGGTAACATTGCTTTGATTGAAGAATGGTTGCTGTCTACCAAGCAACTAGGCAGCGGTACTTTTGTGGCAATATCATCAGTAACAGCATTTTTAGCCCTACCAGCCAGCGGTGCTTATGCTGCAAGCAAAATTGCCTTGGTCCATTGTTTTGATGCACTCAGGCGCCAATATCTTCATGACAACATTGGGTTCAGCGTTGTCCTTCCTGGCCCCGTTGATACCTACATGTTTCAAG
>CAMBZK010000049.1 GCA_945872225.1 candidate division TM6 bacterium UASB124 | reverse complement strand
ACAGATTGCCCAAGTCATGCTCTTCTTGCGCTCTAAGGATGTTTCTGTTTCCTATGCAACTAAAATTTATAAGACCTATGGCAATGCAGCCATAGAAAAAGTACAGGCAAATCCGTATTGTTTGGTTGATGACATTTGGGGTATTGGCTTTAAAATTGCTGATCAGATAGCACTCAAGCTTGGCCTTGAGCGGCACTCTATGCCACGTGTAAAAGCTGGAGTCCTGCATGGTATCTCGCAAGCAACTGACGGTGGTCATCTGTATGCCGAGATACAAGATCTTAAGAAAAAGGCCATTGAGCTGCTTGAGCTTGGTGATGAGCATCTTGATTTGGTTAAGCAAGCGCTGCATGAGCTTTTTACGACGGATAAGATCAAATTGCTCTCGCATGAGGGCTTACACTACGTAACCTTGCCGCAATATTATCACTCCGAGCGGGGCATTGCCCAGCGCATTCTGCGCCTTAAAGGGTTTCCTCATAAGCTTCAGACGGTCGATCACAAAAAAATATATGAGCAGCTGCGTGCCAACACTGGCCAGGCTATTGAGCTGAATGAAGACCAACAGCGTGGCATTTTATCCTGCTTTCAAAACAAAGTTTCAATAATTACGGGTGGTCCAGGGACCGGAAAAACGACGCTCGTTAAAAAACTAATTCAGCTGCTTGAGCAAGAAGGCGCTCGCTTCAAGTTGGCTGCACCGACGGGGCGCGCTGCAAAGCGCATGTTTGAAAGTACTGGCAAAACAACGGAGACCTTACATCGGTTGCTTGAGTTTACCCCTGGCATGATGGGCTTTTCACGCAATGAGCAAAATGCCTTGGAGCTAGATGTTCTGGTTGTTGATGAAGCGTCTATGATTGATGTTTTTTTGATGCAGGCGATTCTTAAGGCCATGCCGTTTACCGGGTCGTTGGTACTGATTGGTGACGTTGACCAGCTACCGTCAGTGGGTGCGGGTAATGTGCTTAATGATTTAATCGATTCAGACGTTGTTTCGGTAGTGCGACTAACGCAGATTTTTCGGCAGGCACAAGATAGCATGATCGTGGTGAATGCTCACCGAGTGAACCATGGTGAATTTCCAAAACAGGCGGACCCTGGGCAAAAAAAAGATTTTGTTTTTGTTAAAGAAGACACCCCTGAAAATATTTTCCCTCTACTCAAAACATTTTATACCCAACGGCTCCCAAAGCTAGGGATCTCTTCTGACGATGCGGTTGTGTTGGTTCCTATGAACAAAGGGATTGTTGGTACCCAGCGGATTAACCAAGAGCTGCAACAAATTCTTAACCCATCGGTTGATACCAACCACGAGATGTCGTATTTCAGTACCACGTTTCGCATCAAAGATCGCGTGATGCAGATCAGAAAT
Source organism: candidate division TM6 bacterium UASB124 (assembly GCA_945872225.1). Lineage (GTDB taxonomy): Bacteria > Babelota > Babeliae > Babelales > RVW-14 > CAIKAH01. The sequence continues at coordinate 6,260 of CAMBZK010000049.1, read as the reverse complement.
AACTACGATAAATTTGTTTTTAATGGCGACATGGGCACCATTGTTGGGATTGATAAAGTTGATCAAAAGATGATTGTCTCGTTTGGCGATCGCGAGCTTGAGTACGATGTTGCTGAGCTGAGTGAGCTCGTGCTTTCGTATGCTATCTCGATTCACAAGAGCCAGGGCTCTGAGTTCCGGGTCGTGATTATCCCTATTTTTATGCAGCACTTTATTTTGCTCCAACGCAATCTGATCTATACTGCCATCACCCGAGCGAAGCAGTACTGCGTGCTCATAGGCCATCCTCGTGCCATTGCAATGGGCATCAATAATAATAAAGGCGTTGATCGCATCACCTTTCTTAAAGAATTTTTGACCTCAGACCTGGCTGCACGCTAACACAACACCGTCCGAATCGACGTCTTAACTAACCATTGGCATTCTTGAATGAGAGAAGCGCGATATTGATTTTATTGCCAAAAAACAGCATCCTCTTAGCAAGCAAAAAACAGCTGATAATTGGTAAAAACAGGCTATGAACAGGAATGATTTGCTATGTTAAAAACTACTGAATCTCATGTTGCCCAGGCGGTGCCCACTGGTCGCTATAAAAATGTCATTTTTGACTTGGGTGGTGTTTTGATCTATTTCAACCCAAGGGAGTTGGTAGATAAAATCTTTTCTGATTGTGCAGAAAAACCATACCATTTAGCAGGTGCGGTACAGACGGAGCCATGGCTTGATATGGATCGCGGGAAGTTATTATACCCAGAGGTGGCACAGGCGCTTGCGGGTTCGTATGATCCAGCTCAAGTTTGCCAATATCTTGAGGCAATTCCAGCACACTTAAATCCAATAACTGATGGATTACGTATTCTGCAAGCGGTCAAAGCGCGCGGGTTCAATGTGTATGTGCTTTCTAATTTGTCTGCCTATGCGCATGAGGCGACTAAAAAGCATACTCATTTTTTTGAGCCATTTGATGGTTCTATTTTTTCTTACCAAGTTGGTTTTGCCAAACCAGATCCAGAGATTTATCAGGCGCTACTTTCGACCTATGATCTTAACGCTCAAGAGTGTGTTTTTATCGACGACCTTGAAAAGAACATTATTGCTGGTAAAGCCCTGGGGATCGATGGTATTCTGTGTGACAGTTATGCGAATGTGCACAGAGAGCTGATAGCGCGAGGGATTTTAGTTGATTAATTTTTTCATCGAATAGTGGGGGACTTGTGCAAGTACGGGGTATGACCATGCAGCACGAATGCGTGTTTGTAATTTTGGGGGCTACGGGGGACCTAACAAAACGAAAGCTGATTCCAGCATTGTATAAAATGGTTGCTTCTGGTGCTATAAAAAGCTTTGCGCTGATTGGTGTTTCAGTTGATGATACAACGATGGCAAACGTGTTCGCACAGGCTCGCCACTTTGTAAGTGATGTTCGTGATGCAGTGTGGGAACGTATGATTCAAGCGTCGCACTACCATCGTATGGATTTTAATGATCATGCAGGTTATGCACAGTTGCAAACATTGATAAATAGTGTTGAGCAGCAATACAACATAAAACCAAATCGGCTTTTTTATCTGGCAACGATGCCACATCATTTTATGACCATTACGCAGCAGTTTGCGGCTCATGGCATTGTCAAAAAGCATGCTGATCTTGGCGATGCGAGCGATCAGGTGTGGCAGCGGATTGTCTATGAAAAACCATTTGGCGATAGCCTGGCATCATCGCGGCAGATTAACGAAGTTATTGCGCAAGTGTTTGATGAGCGGCAGGTATTTCGTATAGATCATTGGCTGGGTAAAGAGCTTGTTGGCAATATTGCACTGGCTCGCTTTACTAATCGTGTCTTTGAGCCCTTGTGGCATGCTGAGCACATTGAATCAGTACAAATTGTTGCTAGTGAGCATATTGGGATTGAGGGGCGTGGGCAGTTTTATGATGCTTATGGCACGCTTAAGGACATGGTACAAAACCATTTATTGCAGCTTCTCTCGCTGGTTGCCATGGAAGACCCGGTGCATTTTACGGCAGGTCATTTGCGTGATGCAAAGGCGGCAGTGCTCGCAAAGGTGACCATTAATAACGTTATTTTCGGTCAATATGAAGGCTATCAGCAGGAAAAGGGTGTGCATCCAGAGTCTCAAACCGATACCTTTGCAGCACTAAAACTTTCTATTGATACCCCCCGCTGGCAGGGTGTGCCCTTCTATGTAAAAGCTGGCAAATTTCTGAAAAAGACTGAAGCTGCCATTCATATAAAATTCAAACCGGTGAAATGTTTGCTTGATGTTTGTCCGACTGACACTAATTATTTAACGATTAATATTCAGCCGCACGAGGGTATGTACCTTACTTTAAATGCAAAAAAGCCTGGTGTCTTTAATGACGTTACGCCGATTAATATGCATTTTTCTCACGCTGCTTTATTTGGTCCAAATACCCCAGCTGCTTATGAAGTGTTGCTGGCAGATGTGCTGAAGGGTGATCAATGTGCCTTTGTTCGAGCAGATGAGATAGAATTTGCATGGAGCATCATACAACAAATTAATAATAAACAGGTACCAATGCACAGTTACAAGCGTGGGAGTGCTGGCCCAGAAGCATTGGCAGGTCTTGATGGCGAACGAAAGATTATATGGAAGTCATAAAAGTTGGCGTGGTTGGGCTTGGTCGTATGGGGCTGGCGATAGCTGAGCGTTTAGTTAACGCGGGCTTTACAGTATTTGGTGTTGATCCTGATCTTACCAAAAGAGCAGATGTTGAAGCGCGAGGCATACACTTTGTCTCTTCATGTCAAGAGCTTGCCACAAAAGTCACCGTCGTCTGGTTGATGGTGCCTGCTGGTGATGTTGTTGATGCGGTCTTAGAACAGCTTGTACCATTTATGCCTGCTGGTCGGATTATTATTGATGGTGGCAATAGCTTTTTTAAAGATACCGTGCGTCGTGCCGCGCTGCTTGAGACTAAGCAGCTTTATTTTATTGACTGTGGCACCTCTGGTGGGTTGCATGGTAAGGACCTGGGCTATTCATTAATGGTTGGTGGCGCGACTATTGCTATAAATTGGTGTGCACCTATTTTTAAAGCCGTTGCTATGCAACCAGGTGGGTATGCTCATGTGGGGCCAGTGGGTGCAGGGCACTATGTAAAAATGGTGCACAATGGCATAGAGTATGCGATGCTTCAGGCTTATGGTGAAGGGTTTCATCTCCTGAAAGAGGGTCCTTATCAAGGGCTTGATTTGGCTGCTATAGCTACCGTATGGAACAATGGCTCAATAATTCGTTCATGGATTGGGCAGTTGGCTCAAGAAGTGCTGACGCATGATCAAGAGTTTGCTCAGATATCTGGTGCTATTGGCGAAAACAAGACGGGCCAATGGACCGTTGAACTTGCCAAATCATATGGTATTCAGTTGCCAGTTATAGAAAAATCATTAGCAGTTCGTGCGTGGTCACGCCTGACTGGTGGAAACTATGCTACCAAAATGGTTGCCATGCTACGGCATGCTTTTGGTGGTCACCCTGTGGAGAAAAAATAGTATGCAGTACAAAGCTATTATCGATATCAGTTGGCCAATAACAGCTGATATGACCGCGTATAAAGACCGTAAGCTTGTTGTCGTTAATAAAACAAAAACGTTTGAAAAAGATCAGGTGCGAGAAGCTGTCGTTACCATTGGTACGCATAGTGGTACACACGTTGATGCGCCAGCACACTTTGTAGCCACTGGTCATACGATTGATCAGTTAAATTTATCACTACTTGTTGGCAGGTGTCGTGTTCTTGACCTAACACATTGTGTCGAGCGGATTACCGTTGATGACCTGGCTGTTCATGGCATACAGGCTGGGGAGCGCATTTTATGCAAAACGTGCAATAGCCAAGAAGATCCAACGGCGCCGTTTAACCCATCATTTGTTTTTATTGACGATGCTGCCAGTGCGTATCTTGTTACGCGTAAGGTTGCAGCAGTTGGGATTGATTATTTAGGGATAGAGCGTCAGCAGCCAGAACATCAGACCCACCAACAATTGCTTGAAGCAGGAATCGCCATTATTGAAGGGTTACGGTTAGCATCGGTTCCGCCTGGTCTGTATGATTTAATATGCTTGCCAATGTTAATGAACGGTTTGGATGCTGCTCCAGCACGAGCTATTCTCTTGCAGTACTAAGCCAAGTATCTCATACAGCTCTTCGTCGGTGGTTGTTGAGGCTAGGGCTTGTGTGATTATGGTGCGCAGCGTACGTTCTTGGTATCCCTTTTTTTGGCTGAGAATAAGAGGCGTTGTTTTTGTTTTAAGTAATGTATCAAAATATGTTTTAAATATTTTACATACATTTATATCACGGCTAACAATAGCATTTTCTTCATTAGTTAGGTTGGCTGATACAGTCCAGTTGAACGATCCTGTCCATAAAATCGTATCATCGATACAGGCAAATTTATTATGCATAATTGGTGAAAACCATGGCCGAGCATTGGTAGGCGCCTGGTAAATATAAATTGGAATACCACTGGTGAGGAGGTAGTCAGTTTTACCATATTTACCGGTACTTATTGGATCAAGTATGAGCTGCATCTTAATGCCGCGCTGTTTTGCTCTGATCAAAGCATCGGCAATTTTTTTGTCGGTAAGCATGTAAACGGCGGCATAAATTGATTTGCGTGCATTATCAATAAGCGGGATTAATTGATCAGTTACTTTGTCATTGGGCGAAAAAAATATATTAAGGCCAGCAGGAGCCTTTGTCGTGATTTCTTTATCGTTATCTATTTCTTCAGCCGAAACTGGTGTTGCCCAGAGTAACGCTACTATAAAGAGTAACGGTTTAAGCATGTCATGCCTTTCTGTCCTGAATTTTATAGCCTTTTGCCGTTAATGCATCGCGTAATTGATCAGCTAGCGCCCAATTTTTAGCAAGACGTGCTTGTTCACGCTGATCAAGCAGTGATTGTATCTCTGGCGTAATCACACTGATTTCTTCTTTTAAGGGTTGCAACGAAAGACCAAGGACTTGTTGCAAGAGCTCTTTTACTGCTTGGCCAAAAGCTGGGTCTGTTTTTGCCCGGGCAATCTGTTCAAATGCTAAGCCGAAAAACTTAGGGGAATTCAGGTCATTGCGTAGTGCATCAAGCATCGCAGTAATAATAGCATCATTATGTTGAGCTGGTGCATGATGGTTTGCCCCGTAGTGGGCGATAAGCTTTTTGTAGGCTGTTTCGGTTGCATCTAAATCTTCAAAACAAAAATCAATAGGATTGCGATATTGATGTTGTAAATAATAAAAGCGAATGACCATAGGGTCTTTTTTGGTCATCATTTGGTTAAGCGTGACCGAATTGCCTAATGATTTAGACATCTTCTCTTTATTAATATTAATAAAAGCGTTGTGCATCCAGTAGCGTGAAAACGTTTTTTGGTGAAGGGCTTCAGATTGAGCAATCTCATTTTCATGGTGAGGGAAAATAAGGTCCATGCCACCGCCGTGGATATCCATAGTTATGCCAAAAGCATTCTTTGCCATTACAGAGCATTCAATATGCCAACCTGGGCGACCCTTACCCCAGGGACTATCCCAAGAGACCTGTTCGTTAGTGCTTTTCCATAGGGCGAAATCACCAGGGTTACGCTTTTGGTGGTTTACTTCAACGCGAGCGCCAGCTTGCAGTGCTTCACTATCGCGACCTGAGAGACAACCGTAGTTAGGTAGGCTATCGATATCGAAATACACGTCATTGTCCAATTGATAGGCATGACCACCAGTGATGAGTCCTTCAATAAAGGTAACAATTTCGGGGACACAAGCAGTGACGCGTGGCTCACTGCTTGGTTTAAGGCAGCCGAGCTCCTGCATCGCTTGTGCAAATAATTGATAATACTCTTCCGCAACAACCCTAAAATCATGAGGGTTGCCGCGCTGAGCTGCTTTATCAATAATTTTATCGTTAAGATCGGTGACGTTGCGTACGTAGTTGACCGTGTACCCATCGTGATTAAGTAATCGAACGAGGAGATCGAAGGTTACATATACCCTACCATGGCCTATATGTGCATAGTCGTATGGCGTGATGCCGCAAACATATAATTTAACGGGGGTATTTTTATCAAGCTTGAGAGATTCTAGCTTTCTGGCAAGCGTATTGGTGATTGCAATAGTCATGTATTTCCAAAAAAATATTGGTTAAATATGGTGGTCAAGCTGCTTGCCTAAGAACACAAGGAGTTGCTCTTTTGCAATAAAACCTGTTGGATGGTGTGTTA
>CAMBZK010000048.1 GCA_945872225.1 candidate division TM6 bacterium UASB124 | reverse complement strand
CTGGCTTTTTATTTGAGAATAACGATGCTCTCAGCTTGGCTGACACCATTGCTGCCGTGCTATGCAACCCTGGCGAGGCACAAGCTTGTGGCCAGCGCCTGCGTGAGCGCGTGCTTGTGGATTTCTTGCCACCACAGACGGTGGCCAAGACGCTGGCGTTTTATAAAATCATTGGGAAGCGGCTTAAGCCTTGATGCGGTCAGCAAAAAAGAGTTTAATTTCGCGAATCGCTTCATCATGTGAATCTGAAGCATGCACGCCGTTGTGCCTGATGTCGGTGCCAAATTGATGGCGTAGGCTCTGCTGTTTAGCTTTCTTTGGATTACTTTCGCCAACCAAATCACGCCAATCTGCTACCGCGTTCATTTTTTCTAAAATCATGACGACGATCGGGCCACTGGTCATGAAATCAACCAGGCCATTAAAGAATGACTGCTTGCGCTCGTTTTGGTAGAGCCGCTCAGCAGGTTCGCGGTCGAGGTGAACTTTTTTCAGATCAATAATCGTATAGCCCTCTTGCTCAATCCGATCAATAATTTTGCCCGTGTTGCGTGCGCGCACGGCATCTGGTTTGATGATGGCAAGGGTGCGTTCAATGGCATTGGTGCGTAATTTTTTGCCCATAAAAAAGCGGTAGCCAAAAAAGGCTGCTGCTATGCTGGCGGCTAGAACGATTACTATTGTAAAAAGCTTTCTACGATTCATATGAGTACCTTTGTTGTGTCAGTCAAAATGGGTCACTTATCAATGGTGATTATAGCTGTTTTTACAAAAAAATATTTTTACAAAAAAAAGTGACCCGCGAGACGAGTCACTTTTCATCTAAAAGAGATGTTTGTTGTTTGCTTACTTTGCAGCAGCAGGAACAACAACACGCATTTTCATTTTGCGTGCAGCAGCTTTTTTAGCAACTTTGCGTTTGGCAGCTGGGCGTTTAGCAGCTTTTTTAGCTACTTTACGTTTTGCCGCTGGGCGCTTAGCAGCTTTTTTAGCTACTTTACGTTTCGCAACTTTGCGCTTTGCAGCTGGACGTTTTGCGGCTGGGCGTTTAGCAGCTTTTTTAGCTACTTTACGTTTCGCAACTACTTTTTTAGCCACTTTTTTCTTAGCGGCTGCTTTTTTGATAGCCATGGTAAGGCCTCCTTTTTTAACGGACTCTTCCTTTTTTTACCGACACTTTATCACTTAGTGATCTGCCTATGCTGATCAAGCTCATCTGCTCCCCTGTACAGTACTGCCGGGCTACATTATTCACTTGATCCAATTTTAGTATAGCCAGAATTTCTCCCTGTTTGTCAAATAAATTAAAATTTAAATTTAACTTTTTGAGAAATAGAAAGGTTTGTGCTGTTTGGGCGTTTGTTTCAAAAAGCTCTACTGATGAGGCAAAATAGACGTTTTTTGCCATTTCAAGCTCATCTGCAGTGATACCATGTTGACTGACATGTTCGAAGGTTTCAAGGATCAGGTTTTGAGCATGATCAGCTTTTTCTGGCGCTACAATAGTTTTGATAAATCGTATGCCTGCCTCTTTGTGTGCTCCATACAAAAGTGAGCCTCCAATCATGTAAAACAGCCCTGTTTTCTCCCTTAAAGCAAAGAGGCGCGATGCTGGACTACCACCGGCACCACCGGTGACAACAATGTCTAAAAGCGCAAGTGCGTTGTAATCAGGATGGCTCCGCGCAATGGACGGCGCGACAAAGCCAAGCACGGTTTGCTCGCGCTGCTGGGGTATTTTGATGTTTTGTGGTTCATAGCTTGGCATTGGTAAAAAGGTGAGGTCGGGAACTTTTTTGCCCTCCCAGCTACCGAATTTTTTTGTGATGAGCTGTTCAAGGTTAATACCTTCAAGATCGCCGACGATAACGAAAACGGCCTGGTCTGGCGCTAAATACTGGGTGCAGTATTTTTGCAAAAGCTCTTTCGTGATGGCCGAAACACTCTCTTTGGTGCCTGATGGATTTTTATGGTACTGATGCTCTTGGTAGATTAATTCGCGTGCTAATTGGTCGATATAATCCATGGGAGAGTCCCATAGCTCGTCGATTTCGTTAAGCATCTGCTGGCGAATTTTTTCAATAGAATGGGGGCGTAGTGATGGGTTTTGTAGAATGCCGGCGAGTAAATCAAGCGACTCATCAAAGTCTGTTTTTAAGCAGCGGATGGCGATATTGTCGCTTCCTGCGGCAAGATGAATGCCTTTGACTTCAAGCAATTTGGCAAATGCTTCTGGGTTGTGCTCTTTTGTGCCATCGGTAATGACGCGCATCATCATGCCAAAAGTACCGGCCTGCTCTTCGTTTTCATGCAGGTAGTTTGCCTTCAGGCAGAGAACCCCAACAATTTGTGGCACCAGTGAATTGTGATGGTAGAGGACCTCTATGCCATTTGGCAGGGTGAACATTTGAGGCTGTGGGTGTTTGCTTGGCACGCGTGCTGGCGCTTGGATTGCCAGGGCCGCGCGCTCTGGCTCCACTGGTGTGGTGCGCACATGTTTTGCCAAAATTTCTTCTTCAAGTTGGTCTGATGCCTGATGAAGTGCTTGTAGGCGCTTGGCATCATCATCGTCGATTGGCAGGAGATATCCCTTGTGCATGAGTGAGGTAGCAAGGAAGCTTGCTGCAAACTCTTTGATCTCTTTTTTGGTTGTTTTTTGAATGGTAGCAAGGTAGTCATCAATAAAGTTTTCATTGTTGCTTACGACGTACGAGTTACCAATAACAAAGGCCTGTTTTTCGGTACTTTCAAGCAGTGAGGTCAGGTCGATTTGCGTGCGCTTTTGTGCTGCTTCAAACTCCCAGTCTTCAACTAGTTTGCTTGCCAAAAGCGAGAGCTCTTCGAGTAGCACCTCTTCGATCATTTCTGGGATGACATCTGGTGCTGGCCAGACGCCGATGCACAAAAGGCCGCGATCGCTTAGGTCGTAAACGGTGCAATCAACTTCAATGGCAATCTGCTCTTTATCGACCAAGCGCTGGTAGAGTCGTGAACTTTTACCAGTAGCAAGGATAATACTGGTCAGATCAATAAGATGGTTTTTGCCTTCTGCAAAGCCTGGAATTTTGAACAAGTAGGTAAACCAGGTATTGCTCACCGGCCGGAGCAGGGTGGTTGCTGTGCTGGTGATGTCGTCGTTTACATAGTGCACAGCGCGTTTATAGTTAGGCTTTGCGGGGATAGCGCCAAAGAATTTTTCTGCAGCGGCAAATACCTCTTCTGGCTGTACATTCCCAACAACAACGAGTGTTGCATTGCCAGGGTGGTAGTGTTTTTTATAAAACGCATAGAGTGCATCACGGTCAAGCGCGCAGAGGTCTTGTTTGTAGCCGATGATGGGGTTGTGGTATGGATGCTCTGAAAATATCGTACCAATCATGCGTTCGATCAAAGCGCCTTGGAAATCATCACGGTACATGCGCAATTCTTCGATAACGGCTTTAAGCTCTGAAGCAAGCATGTCTTTGTCAAAGCGTGCATTTTGCATGCAGTCGGCAAAAATACTGAGGGCTATTTGCCATACATCACTTGGCAGCCGAAATGTGTAGCAGGTATAATCTTGTGATGTAAAAGCGTTAGCATCTGCTGTTAATTTCTGGGTAATCAGGTTAATATCACTCTCTGATAAATCCTGCGTGCCTTTAAAGAGCATATGTTCAATGAGATGCGCCATGCCGCGCTCGTTGTGCGCCTCATCTTTAGAGCCAACGTTGTACCATAAATGGGCTTCAACGCGGGGGATGTGCGTTACCGGCCGTGTTAAAATGGTCAGGCCGTTTGCAAGAACTTTTTTAAAAACGGTAAAGCGTGGTGTTGGTGATGCCATAAGCAGAAACCTTCGGGTAACGTGCAGTACAAAAAAGTTGTAGTTTAACATGAAATATTTTGTAAGGACACATGCACAATGCGTCTGTTAAAAGCTATCAATAGATCGATTAGAACAAATACCTTTTTTAGTTTTTTGGCTAAAAACATAGTCTACGGCATACTTCGGTTACTGTTTACAACCTACCGCTTACGGGTGGTTTATGCACCTGGCGTTAAGCAGCCACTGACTAAGCAGGATGGGGTGTTTTATTTTTGGCACCAACAAATTATTGCTGGTATGTTCTTTTTTCATACCTTAAAAAGCCAGGGCTCTTGCATTGTTAGCCCGAGCGCTGATGGCAAATTTGCGGGCTTTATTTGTAATAAACTTGGGTTCAATGTGCTCTATGGCTCATCGTTCAAACAGCCGATTACGCTTATTCGACAGGCGCTTTCTGAGCTTAAAGGCCGGCAGCGGTTGTGCATTGTGGGCGATGGCTCGCGTGGGCCTGCGTTTAAATTGCAGCCTGGGCTTTCTTATTTTTCTGAAAAAATGAGTATCCCGCTGGTGTTTGTTGAATGCAAACAACAGCGTTCAATAACGTTTTCTAAGAGTTGGGATCAGTTTAAAATTCCGCTCCCCTTCAGTATCATCCAGGTAACCGTGCACACGCCAGAATATGTACATCCAAGTTCTTCTAACTAAGCTAATTGACCCACTCTTCCGGTACATTGAAGTTCTTATTATACGTATTTTTATGATAGAATAGCGCGTTGCATTATTACCTCCCCCGCTCATCCTGAGCTTGTCGAAGGACGCCCCGAAGGGGTGGAAAAGCGGGGACTAGTTCAAAGATTAAAGTATTTTATGCCTGATTTTTCAGTTTATATTCTCGAATGTGCTGACGGTTCACTGTACGTTGGACATTCTGATGATATTCGCAAGCGTGTTGCTGAGCATAATGCCGGCATTTTTCGCCAGTGCTACACCGCCAGCCGGTTACCAGTGAGGTTAGTTTGGCAGCAAATATTTCATGCGCGCAACGATGCTTTTCGCGCAGAGCGACAAGTAAAGGGGTGGAGCAAGGCAAAAAAGCTGGCCTTGATTAACGGCAATTGGTCTGATATCAGTGTATTTGCAAAATCATATGGTACCGCTCTTCCACCCCTGTCGGGGCGTCCTTCGACAGGCTCAGGATGAGCGGGATTGATCAGAACAGATTTATAGGATCGATAAAAAAGAACATTGGGAGTTCAGCTTAATGTACATCCAAGTTCTTCTTCTTAACGGCTTTGAGCGTGCGCTTTGGTACCATGTGCCGCCACCGCTGGCTTCCGCTATGCTGCGAGGCAGTTTGGTCCAAGTGCCGCTACAAAAGCGCATTGAAGCTGCGCTCGTAACCGCTATTTTTTATAACCTTCCGGCAGGGGTTACGTTTGCCATACGCGATATGGCAAGCATGGCCACCTTTCCTGGTGATGAAAAATATAATGCCTACATTGAGAAAATTAGCGCATTCTACTGCTTAAAGCCGCTTTATTTTTACCAACGCATTCGCCATTTTTTGCAAGAGCGTACGGCTGACACGGTTGCGCCTGCATTGGCTGAGCTGGTGACTGCTGGCCCAGAAGTCATACTTACCGATGAGCAGTTAAAAATTGTTGATGCGACTAAGCCTTTTGTCGATACCCCGGTATTTCATCCGGTAGTGATCCATGGGGTTACGGGGTCAGGCAAAACAGAGGTTTATAAAGCACTTATTATGCATGCTTGGTTGCAGGGCAAAAGTGCTGTACTGCTTTTGCCAGAAGTATCGCTGGCTATGCGCTTTGAGTTTTTGCTCAAGCAGGCGTTTCCGCAGGTACCGATTTATGGGTTTCATTCTGGTTCAACGCCAAAGATGAAAAAACAGCTCTGGGAAGCCTTGCATCATGACAAACCGTTGCTCGTTGTTGGAGTGCATTTGCCGATGATGTTGCCCATCCCTCGCCTTGGCTTGATCGTTATTGATGAAGAGCATGATCAGTCGTTTATTGAAAAAAAGCATCCAAAAATTAACACCAAAGAGATGGCTCTGTGGCGAGCCCAGCAGTACGGGATTCCGATTGTACTTGGCTCTGCAACACCTTCGCTAGGGACCTTGTACAATGTGCAGGCTCATGGGTGGCCCTTGTTTTCGATTACCAAGCGCTTTGGTGGCGCGTTTCCCTCCTTAAAAAAAGTTGTGCTGACCGATAAGTCGCGCCAGCAAGGCAAGTATTTTTGGATTAGCAAAGAGCTTGAGCGGGGGGTTGCTGAGCGGCTGCACAAAAAGCAGCAGGTGATTATTTTTATTAATCGCCGTGGCTACAGTTTTTTTGTACAGTGCCGCGATTGTAGCTTTATTTTCTCCTGCAAAAATTGCTCGGTGAGTTTGACCTACCACGAACCCGGAATGCTCAGGTGTCATTACTGCGATTATGCTTGTCCGCTACCGTTTGCTTGTACTGGTTGCAAGGCGACGGGCGATGCGTTGCTTAAAAAAGGGATTGGTACGCAGCAAGTAGTTCACATGTTTAAAACGCTCTACCCCAATGCCGTCATTGAGCGGGCTGATTTGGATTCGACCAAAAAGAAGAAGGTTTGGCAAGAGACGGCAGAGCGGATGCACCGCGGTGAAATTGATATTTTAATTGGTACGCAGTCGATTACCAAGGGCTACCACTTTCCTGGTGTTACGCTTGTTGGGGTGCTGTGGGCTGATGCGAATGTGCATTTCCCGGTCTACAACGCGGCTGAAATTACCCTGCAGCAGCTGATCCAGGTTGCTGGCCGTGCCGGGCGTGCATCGCAGGCAGGCGAGGTTATTGTGCAGATGATGCATGACCACCAGTTGTTTGATCATGCTGACGAGCAGGCCTATATTGCTTTTGCAAATGACGAGCTTGCAGTCAGAAAGCTCGCTGGCTATCCGCCTTACATCAGGCTTGCTGGTATTGAATTGCGCCACACCTGTGCCGTGACGATTGATGCTGAAGCGCATCAGCTTACTGAGGCAATACGACGGTTTGTTGAAGAGCAGGCGCTTAGTGTTACGGTCTTGGGGCCATCGTTCCCTGTTGTTGCTCGGGTGCAGGAGCAGGAGATTAGGCAGATTGCACTCAAGGGGGCTTCATTCAAGCAGGTTCACCAAGTTTTGCTGTATGCTCAGCAGTTAGAACTTACCAGTGCGGTGCATCTGGTGGTAAGTTGTTGATACTTAGTCGATACTCTTTATCTCAAAAGGGAGCTTTGGCATGAAGCGATATTTTTTAGCTGTGTTGGGTATGGTTGTACTTTTGACGAGCATGTCAAATGTGTCTGCGGCGGCGTTTGTTGATATGAGACGCGGAGGTGGTGCTGACATTACTATATGCAATCAGACTATGAGCGCTCTCTATCTGTTTGTTGGTGAAAGCCGCGAGATTTTTGACGCATCATCAAAGCTGATTCTTTTTCAACGCGAAGCTATTTCGGTTACAGCCTACGGAACATATCTTGTGTGTACCATGCGCAAGCCTGACGGTAGCGGTGAGGAAAAAGTAGCAGAATTGACTAGTGTTCTTGATCATGAAATGTGGAACGTGATCTATTCACCACCTTTGGGGCTGCAATTCAAGGTGGTTCCTAGGTCGAAGTGAGCAATTTAAGCTCAGGCACCTTGGGGCCATCGTTTCCTGTTGGTGCTCGCGTGCAGGAGCGGGAGGTTAGGCAGATCTCCGGACAAATTGGGTAATTTTCTTGATATGAAATATTGCTTTGCAGAAATGCCAGCAGGCAAGTAAATTTTTGGAGGTATGAAAGCGCTTACTCCTTCATACCCCGAGTCCACAGGTTACTATTTTTCTGTGTGCTATTTATTTCT
>CAMBZK010000047.1 GCA_945872225.1 candidate division TM6 bacterium UASB124 | reverse complement strand
TAAGATCGCTCACCTGAAGTGTGCTTGCTGCAGCATGAGCTTCAAGTTCTCGTTGCTTGGCAATAATGTTGGGGGCCAGCAATGGATGGCTTGCGGTGCCAGAAGTCATATAAATGATTGATATCTTATTGCCATTTTTTACGTGTTTTGCGATGCTTCCTCCGCAGCCGATGATATCATCGTCAGGGTGTGGCGCAAAGACTAAAATAGTGAGTGGAGGGCTTTGTGGCAAGCTGTTTGCGCTCTTGCACGGCATTGTGCTAATAAGTAATAAAAGCAGTAGTTTTGAAAAAAAATCATTTTTCATGAAAAACTTTTAAAAATTAATTGAGATTGATCTGTATGAATCATACATTAGCTCCTTATGCATTGGTATTGTTGCGCAAAGAAGATAAAATATCCCTCTTGCAGCGCTCTCTACAGGCGAAGTTTGCGCCTGACTGTTTTTCCATTATTGGTGGATCGGTGGAGCAAAATGAGACGTTTCGCCAAGCAGTGTTGCGCGAAGCAAGAGAAGAAGTTGGCGTGACGATTGCTGAGCAGGACCTATATTTTGTGCACGTGTTTTACCGCAAGGGGACGGTGTCTGAACTGGTTGCCTGTGTGTTTGAGTGCCGTGTTTGGCAAGGGGAGCCGTACAATCGTGAACCAGAAAAACATAATGTGTTGCAGTGGTTTGCTATTGACCAGCTACCAGAAAAAATGATTCCGGCTCATCGTGGCGTACTTGGTCTTATTGCCCAAGGTGTGCCGTACTCTGAGCAGCCGTAGGCTTAGCGCTTAGCCAATTTTTGAAAAATGATAAGCATCGTTTTGGCTTCTTGTGCCGAAAGCTGTTGGAAAAATTGTGCATCAGCTTGTTCCACAGCGGGAAGTGCTGCGATAAGTTTTGCTGATCCAGCGCTGGTCAGCAACGGATTCTTTGCCCGCACATCAGCTGCAGCAAGACGCTTAACTAAATTCTTTGCTTCAAGCCCACGAATAATTTGCGACGTGGTATTCGGGTCAAGACCGGCCATGGTGCCAACGGCAGCTTGGCTGACACGGTCACCGTTGCGCGTTAACCACCCGAGGGTAGCGAGTACGACAAATTGTGGATGCGTTAAATCAAGCGGTTTGAGTACGGCTTCAATGGCACTCCGCCATGCGGTGCTGACGTGCCATAATAAAAAACCAGGACTTTGCTCAGGCATCTCATAAGCACTGATGTGCTTAAAATCTACTTTTTTATTCATCAAAATTCGCTTTCATCGCTTCAGCAATAATTTCAAAATCGCGTACCGTAATTTCAAAACAACCCCGGCGAAAGGGTAAGCCCCAGCGCTGTCGATTGGTTACAAATGAGAACTGTTCGAGCAACGGTTCAATGGGGACAGGCTGGGCGCTAATAAAAATAACATCACGCCGCCAGGGAATAAAGTCTGTGCTCATGGCGAACTGGTAAGGGTTTCCTTCGGCGACCTGGCCAATTGCCGTAAAGCAGCGGTAGGGGGCTTTGCCGCCAAACAGCTCAGTGGGTGAATAGTACATCACCCAGTCGCCTGGTAACATGCGGTTAAGTGGCCCAGGCTTGCCATGGCAGACTTGCATAAAGCCGCCAGCAGCAGCAAGCTTAACGTGCTCGTGGCTAGCGACCACGATCCAATAACGGGCCATTATTGCGCTCCTGCAAGTTTGTACACGCGTATGCGATGTCCATCAGGATCAAGCGCAACAAAGGTTCTACCAAAGTCCATGTCAGTTGGCTTTTGTGCCATGGTGACCATCTTGCTGCCCCACTGTTCAAACAGCGCATCAACGTCATCTGCCGGAAAGCAGATTTCTAGGGCACCGGCAGGGGCGGCTACATGTGGCTCAGCGGTGTAGCGAGACCAAAGGCCGAGCATGATCCCGTTGCTCAAAGCAAACATGACGAAGGTGGGCGAGGATTCAATGGGCTTGATGCCAAAAATATCTTGATAAAACAGGCTGCTTTTGAGCGGGTTTGCTACAAAGAGCAAAACAAAGCCTAGATTTGGGGTAAACATGGAATGACCTCCTGGTTATGCCGTTAAAATCATAGTATCTATATTTATTATACGTATACGTATTAATTTGTCAAACGGGGTCTTGGTGACTGGTTTTGTTTGTTTTAGAATGATATTGTATCTGGTATTAAAGCTGGTTGAATTTAGATCAAAATATAGATCAAGGGGATATATCAATGATAATGAAATGTCGTGTTTGTGATTACGAAATGGGGTTAGCAGAATTTTTAACTTACGCTGAGGCGTATCTGATAAAAACCTTAGTTGTAGCAGTGGCTATCCCGTTGTTGGTTGAGATGATAAAAAATTCATTATCAACGCGAGGTTTTGTTGATGAAAAAATGGCAGGGCTTGCAAATAATTTTTCAGTAGCTTGCCCAAATTGTAAGCATGCAGATACAGTTTGGTATCCTGGAACACAACAAAAGCCAAAAAAAATTAAGCAAAAGAGAACAAGCAAAAACAGTGAAACTATAGAAATGTGACAGAAATTTTAGGGGGGAGGGTCGAAGCATGAAACTTAAAAACAGTGTTTCTATCAGTATTGTCCTGACACTTTTTTGTTTAGTGCCCTTGCAAAGTAAGAAATCTACAGCTCCTCAAGCTTCAATGAAGCAACCGTCTATAGAACAAGATGCGGTAAGCGTTCTTGCATACCTGTCTTTGTTTGAAAGCGCGTATGAGCAAAACCAGCAAAACAATAAACAAGCACCATCAATTAGCTGTAAAAAATGCCAAGCCCATGAGCTCAGTTTTGGTGAGTTTCAGGGTGGCCTCGTTGGCAAGATCTTCAATGATGTTGTTACTGGCAAGAGTAATTTTGAACAAGCAAAATCAACCTTGGATGATTGCCTCAACGTTGTTTCTGGTGGCAATTGCACAGACATAATAAATTACATGGTTCGTGTTGCGAATGAAATGTGGCCAGTCTGTGTTCATTGTGGTTACGATGCGCAAGGGGATACTTGGGGGGTAACTCGTGATAACCAGCCTGAAGCTATGATTGCATTGTAGTAATGATTGCTTGCATCAGTTGCGCAAAGAGCTGTGGTTGCTCAGTTGGGCTATCAAGTAAGTGCACGATATTCACAAGGTCGGTGATCAGTGCCGACTTAACCCATTCATCGGGCAGTATGCCACCAAGAGATGCATAACCATTT
Organism: candidate division TM6 bacterium UASB124; assembly: GCA_945872225.1. Classification (GTDB taxonomy): domain Bacteria; phylum Babelota; class Babeliae; order Babelales; family RVW-14; genus CAIKAH01. The sequence goes on along the minus strand of CAMBZK010000047.1, from coordinate 4,601 downwards.
TTTAACGCATTAAGATCGAGTGGGAACTGATGGCGATGTCGCAGCAAAATTGCAAAATCAAGCATGCCAAGGCCTGCATGAGCAAATTCCCAATCGAGTACGCAGACGGTTGATGCTGGCGTGTAGAGCAGATTTACCGGCTTAAAATCGGCATGCGTGAGGCAGATATTATTGTCGATAACTGGAAAAAAGCTTTTGTTTGTACTCATAAAAACGAGCAGATTGTCTGCCAACTTATCGCCTAGGCGGCGGCGGACATTATCTGCCGTCGATAAAACACGATGTGCTTCATCAAAATAGGGGGTTGAGTTTTGTACGAATGGCTGTGCGATGGCGAGGTTAGGGCCGAACAACCCGGCACTTGGTAAGCGGAAGCTATGGATGTGGGCAAGTGTTTCGCCTAGCTTGAACGAAAGCTGTTTGCTTTGCTCGTGAGCGACTTTATCAATTTGTACGCCTGGCACAAAGCGAAAAAGAGCATAAGCCCATGGCTCGTGGTTTTCGTCTGAGAAGATCAATTCTGGCACGGTGACCGCTGTGTGCACGAGTTTGAATAACGCTTGTTCGATGTTGCAGTACTGCCTGTTGCGTGTGTATAAACGCAGAACAAAAGCTTCGTTGTTTATGGTGACTTTGTATGACGTATTTACAGCTCCGCCTGACAAAACCTCGTAGTGATCGATTGTATGACAGCCTGGTAGCGCATTTTTAACCAGCTGTAAGATTTGATCGCTATCTAAAATGATATTTTCAGTACGTCGTTCGGTTGTTCTTGTAGTCACGTCATGTCCCCATCAATTTACTTTTTCTTTGTAGGCTTCTTTGTCTTGATGGCATCTTCAACAGCCTGTGCCGCCCATTGAGCAAGCTTGCTTGAGTCTTCCAAAATGTCCATAGGGAGCTCCTAGTAACTCATGGTTACCATTTTCTTTGCTTTTCCTTCATAAGAAAATGGCTTTGAGCCGTATGATTCATACTGTGAGCGATTGCCATCACCTACTTTAAAATACAAAATGTTTTCGATGATGATAGCAAAAAAGATGCTGTCTTTGTAAATGCCATAGCCACCAAACATCTTGCGGGCTTTAATGTTGCCGAGTGGCGATAGAAGGTCTAGGACGTAATCGATGTATTGATTATTCAACATCTAGCTCCTGAGGTATTTAAAGTAGCGAGTTAGGGTTGTCAGTCACTTAGAACCATAGATTAAGAGTTTGGATGGCCTGCCATCCGTAGCTACGAGTGCGAAGCACGAAGAGCGTAGGATGGTGTGCCTAACAGGATTCGAACCTGTGGCCTAGCGTTTAGGAAACGCTCGCTCTATCCATCTGAGCTATAGGCACAGCCAATTTAAATGCGCCCGGCAGGAGTCGAACCTGCAACCGGCGGATTCGAAGTCCGATACTCTATCCAATTGAGCTACGGGCGCATAATTTGTATGTCAAATTTGGACCGCTCTTTCACCCCTAACGGGGCGTCCTTCGACCCAGCAGTCGCTCATCGTGCTACGCACTTGTAGCTATGGCGGGCAGACAGGCTCAGGAGGAGCAGGAAAATGCATAAATTTCTTTGTTCCGACTATTTTAACACAACTTGATCATTTTGCTAGTGATTGAACTTCATCTAGAACGAATTTAAAGACGTATTCAGACTGTTCAATAAGCTCTTGTATTTTTTCTTGAGGAGGTTTTTTAAAGGTATTGTCTGGATACCTGCCAGCGGCTTCATAGGGGGTGAGCTCTGCAGCTAGGGGTCGAATGATTTCAAATTTGTTGTTTAGCTCTAGGCAAAGATTAACGAGTTTCACCAGGTCGTGCGTTTTAATGATTGGTTTGTTGGTGCGAGCCAGATAGCCCTTTAAGGCTTTTTCTGCGCATTGCTGGGTGTGAAAGAGTGTCGTTGTAAGCTCGTGCACAAGAAGGTGTTTTGCGGATTCAAGGTCTTCTTGCGCTATAAAAAGCCAATGGTCATGCCTTTGCATAAATGCGGCTTCCATCACGCTTAATTAAGTAGCTGAGGGTCGAAGCGTCTTGTGCGTATTCTGCAAATTCTTCTTTGGTGTAAACGAGAATGTTTTTTGCAATATCAACGCCAACAAGCGCTTTGTGCCCTTTGGTCATGAGGGCATAGTGCGCAATATCGTCACCTTCGACAATAACTAAGATATTGTTGTCGATATTGTTGTCGTATTGCGGCTCCAATAAATAAATCTCAAGCGGATCATAGGTTTTTACTAAGCGCTTAACAATTTCTTCTACGGTGCTTTTATCCAATCGCTGAAGATTCATAGGAACGCCTTTTTGCTAGAATTGCATGATTGTTTTTGGGTCAATAAGCAAAACATACGACAAGCTACGTAAGTTGATCATGGGTTGTACATCGATGTGATGATACAACTCTTTTTCTTTGATGTTGTGCAGCACAATTTTACCCAAGCAAAAACCTTGCGGATAGACTTCGCCTTGGCCGCTAGAAATAACCAAATCATGATTAAGCACCTGAAACAGGTGGCTGACATAGGCGAAATTGCAACGTGTTGGTTGGTTGTAGCCCTGTGCAATGCCGGGGGCATGCGTTTTGCCGGTGTACGCGGCAATTTTGCTCTTTTCATCAGTGATCAAGAGTACTTTGCTGTACCAGGCATACACATCAACAACGCGACCTACAAGGTGATGTTGATACACCGCGACCATATCTTTTTTGATGCCGGCATTGGAGCCAGCGTTGACCAGATAATAATGGCTGTTCTCATCAATATTTTTGGTCATGATGTGTGCTCGCAGGCCATCGATGTTGTACCGCTCCATGAAGGTTGCAAGCTCTTTGGTGCCTTCGTAGAGATGCCGCTCAGCACGCAAAGCTATGAGCTCATCAACGGCGCGGGCGTAGTCTGCTTCGAGCGTTGTATGTGCTTTTTTTATGTCGTTGTAGCTCGTGCGGCTTTGTTGCCAGTTGGCGATGCTGTTGCTGATTGATCCGGTGGTTGCATAAAAGGGATAAGCGCAGCGCGCTGCCAGATTATCAACCCAGTCGTGGGGCATAAATTTTGCTTTATTGAGGCCGTACAGCAATAAAAAAACTGCTGCAAGCCAGATAACCAGACGCTTTACAAGGTTGCGCATGGGGCAGTCCTATGCTCGTCAATAAGGCGGACAATGTGCTCACGCATCTCTTCTGCCGTTTGTGTGCGCAGCAGGGTACCGCGCCACACAGCGGCATTATTGACGCCACGAATATATTGCGGAAGTTGTTTTTTGAATGGGATAAAACCACGTGGACCGAATTCAAGTAAATTTATATCAAGGTGTTTGAGCGCGTATTCAAGGGTTTCTAGGGTGCTGATATTGAATGTCTTGCCTTGGGCTGCGTCCGTAATTTCACGCATCTTCCACGGGGCGCCCCACAGCGCGCGGCCTATCATAAAGCCGTCTGATCCAGTCAGATCGTACACTTTTTGTGCGGTTTCAAATTTATTAATGTTGCCTGAAAAAACAACGGGGATTTTGATAGCTTTTTTGATCTCTGCAACGATGGCGTAATCGAGGCGTGAGGTAAAGCCTTCTGGCTGGGTGCGTGGATGAATCATGAGGCAGTCGACGCCACTTGCTTCGGCAAGCTTGGCGACTTCAACGGCATTTTTTTGTTTGTAGCCAGCACGAATTTTGAGGGTGAAGGGCACGCGACCATCGATTGCTTTAACAAACAGTTTGATGAGCATCTCAAGCTTTGGCAGGTCAGCCATCAGGGCAGAACCAGAACCTGAGCGTGTTACGACGGGTGCTGGGCAACCACTGTTTAGGTTGATCATTAAAAAGCCGCGTTCAATAACCTTATCGACCGCTTCTTGTAAAAATTGCTCACGGTTGGCAGAAAACTGGAATGAGAGGGGGTGTTCTACCGGGCGGTATTTGAGGCTGCGTTGATCTTTTTCATTGCTGACGCACGAGACGTGACGCATTTCAGTCATCAATAATTCTGTCGGACTGAAGTCGCGAATGAGCTGGCGCAACGGGGAGTCGGTGATGCCGTCAAGCGGTGCAGCCATAAAACGAGGGACAATCAGCTTGCCGATACTGAGATTTTCTTGCCAAAAAGACATGCGTGGAATCCTGCGCAAAGTAGGGGGGTATCAAACATTAACCAGAGGGCTATTGTACCATAGCTTGCCGGTTTGAGCGAGAGCCCGTTTTACCCTGGGGCGCTTTCCTCGAAAAGGGGGGAGAATGGCTTTTTTGCGTGGTAGCCAACAAGTAAAAATACTCTGCACGAGACTGTTTGTTACAGTTTTTGGCCTATTTTGCTCAAAACTTTAATTAAATTTTCTATCTGTAATAATAATTCTATCTGTAATTAGGTTCATAAAATGGAGATTACTATGAACATTGGTAGAAGAATTATTGCGGTGTTGTTGCCGTTATTGATGGTTGCGATTGGTGTTTGTTCTGCAAGCCAAAAAGATAAAGATGATAGAAAATTTTACATTGCTCCTGGTAATGTTGATAACAGTAGCTCTGGGTTTCATGTGAGCCTCGAGTTTGTTCGTCCTAGTCGAGGAAGAGCTCTAACTGATCTAGATATAGCTTACAATGCAATCCTTAGAG
>CAMBZK010000046.1 GCA_945872225.1 candidate division TM6 bacterium UASB124 | reverse complement strand
ATTGCCAGCAACGGCTATATGCTCTGCCGTGGGAAAACCAGACCAGCCAAAGGGCACCACTGCTTCACCAAAGCAAGCAGCTTGTCGCTCAATTTCTTTAAAGAAAGAACCTTTAGATGTCCACCATGAACGTGTTGTAGCAAATGATCCATGAATAACAATAACAACTGCATCCAGACCAGACCAAGCAAAACAAACAAAAAGCAGTAACCGCAACCAGGAAGTACGCATAACAGCCGATCATCTTTTCATGAATAAATAATCAAATTGCACTATTTTAACTGCTCGAGAACTAAGCAATCACACAGTACTTCTACCATGTTTTTCACGGCATGTTAATTTGATTATTTTTTCCATAGAAAATGCCGCTATTTGCAAGCAGGTATGGCTCGCTGCTTGGTCCAAGCATCTAGGCCTTGTAAGTACCCAACCAGCGCTTCAAGATCAGAAAGCCTAATAGAATTAGGGCCGTCAGACACCGCACACTCAGGGGTTTCATGCACTTCCATAAAGATCCCTGCTATGCCCTGCGCAACAGCAGAAACTGCTAGTGGGGGCACAAAATGGCGCTGCCCACCTGAAGAGGTCCCCATCCCACCAGGACGCTGCACCGCGTGCGTAACGTCAAAAACAACAGGGTAGCCAGCTTCTTTGACGGTGGCAAAGCTCCGAAAATCAACGATGAGGTCATGATAGCCAAATGTTGTTCCACGCTCACAAAACCAAACATTTTTATTGCCGGCAGCCTCAGCTTTGTTTGCAATACTAAACCAATTATCAGGAGCAAGGAACTGCCCTTTTTTAAGATGTATCGGCTTACCTGTTGCCGCGGCAGCAACAACCAGATCAGTTTGACGGCATAGCATGGCAGGAATTTGTAGCACATCAACCACATCAGCAATCTGAGCAACCTGTGCACTTTCATGCACATCAGTAATCACAGGCACCTGAAAAGTCTGCCTGATATTTTCAAAAATACGGCAGGATGCATCAAGGCCAATCCCACGGCCACCAGTAGCAGACAAGCGATTTGCTTTATCAAAAGCCGCTTTAAAAATAAGCTTAAAGCCCATTTTATCCGACAGTTTTTTTAAAAATTCTGCATGACGCATAGCGATTGCTTCGCCCTCAAGTGCACACATACCTAAAATAAAAAAAAGGGAACCGTCGTTCCCTTTAATATCATAAACCCAAGAAAAAGCATTCTTGCTCATACAGCTTCGCTCTTCTTTTTAGTCATTTCATCCAAAATGCCGTTTATAAATTTATACGCATCTTTTTCAGCAAACTCTTTTGCCAACTCAATTGCTTCATTAATGATAATTGAGGCAATTGCGTTATCTTGTGTAAATTCCCACATCGCCATGTGCAGAATCAGCTTAGTACAGCAACCAATCCGCTCTAATCGCCAATTCTTCAAATGCGGGACGAGCTGCTGATCAAAGAGCTCACGCTGCTTTATAACGCCATCTACTACTATAACCGCAAATGATTGACGAGGAATTAATCCCTCAAATGCCTGCTCAAAATCGTCAATTGCATCTTCAAGCTCTAGTTCGTAATCAGAACGATCAATTGCATACAAGAGGTAAAACGCCAAATGGCGCTCATCACGCCGCGAGCTCAGCTTAATTTTGAGCGCAAGCTCATCTTCAAGATCTTCTTGCAACTGCTGCTGAGCAAGGGCCTCTTCATCGAGCTCTTGGTCAATAGGAATAATGTTTAAATCATCAAGGTTGTTTTTATTATCGTTCATAATACTTCTGATCTAGCCAACTTTTTCGATGTACTTGTCTTCGCGTGTATCTACTTTAACTTTATGGCCTTCATTGATGAACAGTGGCACGCTGACCGTTACACCAGACTCAAGTTTTGCAGGCTTATTGCCACCTTGAGCGGTATCACCTTTAACACCGGGCACCGTTTCAACCACTTCAAGAACCATAAACATTGGTGGCTCTACCAAGATTGGTAACCCTTGAAAATTAAGAACATCGTAATTAATGCCCTCTTTCAGGTAACGCTTTACTTGCTCAATTTGATCTTCGTTGAAGCCAACTTGTTCAAAAGTCTCTTGGTCCATAAACTGATAATGTTCATCTTTATACAAATACTGCATTTGCTTTTGCTCAAGATCTGGCTCAGGAAACTTTTCCGCTGAACGGAATGTTTCTTCTAAAACACGACCGGTGAGCAAGTTTTTCATCTTAGTCTTAAGGTAAGTACCACCCTTACCTGGTTTCACCGAATGGTAATCAAGTATCAACCATGGTTCATTATTGAACAGGATTTTAGTTGATCCCTTACGAAAATCAGATGTTGAAATCACAGCGACCTTTCAAAGTTAGCCAAAATGAGCGCTAAAATTAGCTTAGATGCGAAACTATAACATAAACATAAATCATTGGCAAAATGAGCCCTTTTGGCTTATTTTTTCTTAAATAAGTAAGCCCTTTGCCTTCTCTAGCAGGGCTGGCACCGCCAATTCCTGCTCCGGTGTAAAATCAGCAAGCACATAATTAGGCACGTGCTCTCGATCGCCAGGGCGATCTATGCCAAATTTAAGGCGCCAAAACAGCGGCCCAACCGCGCTAATAATGGACTTAAGGCCATTGTGCCCCTTGTGACTACCACCTAGCTTAAGCACCAACTGCGAAAACTTTTTTTCCAGCTCATCATGAGCTACCAATATCTGCTCTGGCTTAATCCCCTTTTTAGTAAGCCACGGCATAACCAACCCTGAGCTATTCATATAGGTAATTGGCTTGACGAGGTAAATATCATGCTCAATACCCGCAGGACGAATAGTGGCGTACAGCATAGTACTTGCCTCGCGCCATGAAGCATCGTGCGCCTTTGCAATGGTATCGAGGACACGAAACCCTATGTTATGCCTATTACGATAAAACTGAGTCCCTGGGTTACCCAGGCCAATAATCGCACGAATTTCCGCCTTGTTGTATGTTGGTTCCATATACAAGCTCCCTTAGATTATTTGCTGTAAATGCTGCAGCAATGCTTCTGTCAGCAAACCATCAAGCTGAATTACTTTTGCAAATGGCAGTGGTACTTTAATCAATGAGTTGGTAAAAAAAATGCCTTCAAATGCTGCTTGTTGTAACCGTACCTCAGCCCCCTGAGAAAGTATAGGGTGGGTGAATAAGCCAAACACGCGAGTAGCCCCCTGCTGCTTGAGCATAGCAACAGCCTCAGCTGCTGTTTTACCGGTGTCTACCATATCATCACGCAACAGTACGGTTTTACCACTAACATCGCTTGTTAAACTATGCATATGCACATCGCCAAAATCATTACGCTGCTTAGCCATAATCCCGAAAGGGACATCAAGCAGCTGTGCAAGTCGCTTGGCGCGGCCAATGCCTCCATGGTCAGGAGAGACAACAACAAGATCATCCTTAGCCGCCAATGATTCAGCTAATTTATGCCATAACATATCTGTTTTATAGGATAAAACTAATGGCTGCTGGTCTAATTCTTTATGCACATCAAGCGTAATTAAGCAACCACTGGTGAAGCGACCCAACTGATCGAGCACAAGAGCCATTGGCGTTTCATCTAAACGATCAGCACGATCGTAGGGCAAATAAGGCATTACGAGGGTAACACGAGCAACCCCTTGCTGCACCAACTGGCGGAGCAACAGCGTAACTGCAAGTAGTTCAACATGAATAAGCTCATTGCCAGCACATAAAAAATCAACGACAAAAATCACATGGTCAATACCCGTGAGCTGTATTTTTGGTAGTGCAAATTCACCATCGGAAAATAGAGTTGGGTATAATTTTTGATGCGGCACATCGAGTGCTTTCGCAAGCGTTGGCGCTAAGACGCTCTCATGAAAACCAACAATACAGGGAGATGACATCACGCCCCCAAAAAGCGCTGCCACCAGGCTCGAGCTTTGTGTGTTGGCGCTGTAAATTGCTTTGCAAGCTTAATGATGTCTGGCACTTTAGATAACGAAACAGTAATGCGCTTCCACTGAGCGAAGGGAATGGCAGGGATACCACACACCGTTTCACCAGCGGAGACATCATTCATTACCGCGCTTTTTGATACAATTTTTGCCCCATCCCCAATGGTCACGTGATCTTTAATCGCCACTTGCCCACCAATCTGACAGCCATTGCCAATCACAACACTACCAGCAATGCCGGTCTGCGCTAAAATAGCGGTCGAAAAGCCAATTTTCACGTTGTGCGCAATATGCACACCATTATCAATTTTAGTGGCATCACCAATGATAGTCTCTTCAAACATCGCCCTATCAATCATGCAATTAGCACCAATTTCAACCTGGTTACCAATCCGCACAATGCCAATATGCGTCAGTTTGCGCATGCCCTGACGCGTAAGTTGATAGCCAAAGCCATCAGCACCAATAACCGCATTTGCATGAATTATGCTTTGAGCCCCGATGATACAGCCATGTAAGATTTTTGCGCCAGGATGAATGACCGCCTCATCACCAATAACGGCTCCCTGGCCAACGTAAGCCAAAGCATGAACAACAGCATTATTGCCAACAACAGCCCCAATATCAATAACTGCCGATGGATGAATAATTGCAGAGGGTGCAATACTTGCCGCTTCATAACAACGCTGCTGAAGGACATATGCCGTAAGCGCATCATAGGCTTTAACGACATCGGCCACAACAATAGTTGGTTTTCCTGGAATATCACACCCCGCCAAAACCGCCCCCGCACGACTACGCTCAACCGCTTTGAGTGAAACTGGATCAAACACCGATGCATCACCACGATCAAGCATAACAGCAAGATCAGTAGCGGCTGCGTTTTCGAGCGACGTTATCGCTTGAAAAACAAGAGATTGCTCAGCTGTGCAAGCCTTTACATCAGGCAATACAGCAAGAATAGCGTGCAGGGGCAGGTTAATATTCATAAGACTCTACTAAAAATTTATTATGCCGTTTTTACTTTTGCATCCGCCGCAGCTGGTGCTTTAGCAAGAACTGTTTTGTTGCCAAGAACATCTTCAGTTTTTTTGCTCGTAGCAAAATTGGCATCAATCGCTTTAAGAACATCATCCGTTTTATCTATGGTGTTTGAAACAAACAAAACACCAGGAGCATTTTTATCGATAATTGCGGCATAACCTTCTTTATCAAAAATACCCCCGATAATCTTCATTTGACGATCACGCAATGCCAACTGTTGCTTTTGAATGCTCGCACGAAGTTGTTCTTCTTTTGCTGCAAAGCTCATTTCATATGATTTTCTTGTGCTATTCAGCTCTTCAGCCTTTTGATCAAACGCATCTTTGCTCAGTACCTTTGACTGTTTGTTCAATGCTTCTTGCTTGTCTGAAAGCTCTTTTTGCGCCTTTTTGATATCTACTTGAAAGCTATCAATGTCTTGCTGAATCTTGCCTGAGAGCTCTTTGCCCTCAAGTGATTTTTGCATAATCGCTAGGCTATCAACTGATACAAATCCACCCTTCACCGATGCTCCTTCTCCTTGAACGTTGCACACACCACCAATGGCCAACACAGCCGCTGCTGCAAGCATTTTATTCATACGATTCTCCTTTAAAAAATTGTACAGACACGATTATCGGTCAGGGTAACTTTTTTGCTGATTTGCGTCAATGCGATGCGTGCTAAAAAATTTCATCAATAAGTTGCTTGGCGCTTTTGCCGCTCGTCATCGCCTGATAAAACGTCTCATCGTACTCACGTGTTTTGATAACGACCGGCATTGGCATTGCATGGCCCATTACTAGCGCCTGTTTTTTAGAATCAAGTGTAGCTAAAATAGATCGCAAGCCTCCAGCATTGCTGACACCGGTCAGCGCTGCCTGAATATCTTTTTCATCGTTAAGCTGCGCAATAATTTTGGTACCGATCTGCGATAAAATCTCAGGGTCAATGCCCGATGGTCGCTGATCAACGACCAAGAGCGCAACATAATATTTACGCATTTCACGGGCAATAATGCCAAAAATGGTCTGCCGCGCTGCTGTAGGATTTAAGAACTTATGCGCCTCTTCGATTGTAATAATCAACTGTCGCGGCTGATCACTCGTATTTTGCGAGGCAAGAAAAGCTTCTGTTTTTGCGACGTAAGCTTCGTGAATACGTCGTGAAATAATATTTGCCACCAGGAGGTAGCACAGCATTGAGGTCTGATTCCCAAACTCGAGGACCACATGAATACCCTTATCCAGGTACTCAATCATGCGGTCAATAATTGAAGATCCCCCAACAGAGCGGGTTATGAATGGGAATTTTTCTAAGCGCTTGAGTTTGCGATACAAAGCCCCAACCGACTCCGCATGGGCACCGATCTCAGCAGCAAACTCTTTAAGCGTTGTCTCCTGCTCAAGCAAAACACGCAGCCAATCGTTTTTATATTTGCTCGCTATCAGATACGCCGCTTCTAATGCCGTTGGATGCAGATTAAGCTCATCTTGCAGAGGCATCACATCTTCTACGCGAATATCCTGCAAGCTTAAAACCACCTCAACATCAGGGCTACCACCACGACGACGCGTTGAGTCAGGATCAAGCGAGAAGATCGCCACCTTACTGGGGAATAATGTCTTCAGCCCTTTAACAAACGCGTAGCCACCACCCTCTTTGCGCGCCTGAAAGCCATATTCACTATGCATATCAAAAATCAAATTAACGGCGCGCTCATTTTTAATAAGCCCTGCAAGAATCAACCGGGTAATAAAGGTTTTCCCTGTTCCCGTCTTACCAAAGATACCACTGCTTCGCTCGACCAAGCGATCAAGGTCAATACACACTGGCACCGTCATATCAAGCGGCATCCCGATATTGAAATATTTTTTGTCATCTTGCTCATCACCAAAAATCTCTGAAACGTCGTGCGCCGTCGCTTCAAAGACGGAAGCAAAATGTGAAGGGATCGTTTTGACCGGCATCTTATTGCGATGCTTTTGGTCGATCATTAGCATTGGTCGGAGCATCACTTTGGCGTACATATCGCGCTTACGGACCATGTTGGTTAAAAGCACTTCTGATTCGCTAGGAGGAAAGAGCAGGATATCGGGATTAGAGACCTGCAGCTCCAAGTCAGTAATCAGTGAGAAAAATTTATACGAAGTACCTTCAATACACACAAACTTGCCCGTCTTGATCTCTTCAAGCGTCGCGCCAGTATCAAGCCGCATAGCAAGGCCTTCTATAAGCGATCCGGCTAGGATGTGCCCTAATTTTTTACGATCCATAAACACCACTCACGATAACAAAAGCCACAACCATCTCCTTTTCATGGGCTAACGAGCAATCAACCGTTACTGATGGAAGCGTACAGGCAAAAAGCTCTTGCAGATAGTCCCAATCAACAACCAAGGTCGGTACTTGCCAGGTCGTATTAACGACCTCTACAGCTTTGCACACAGCAAGCAGTGACGCAGGTTTATGCGTTTGCCCAAGGCGCACGAGCATTGCAGCAAGTGCCTTATAAAAAGCCTCTTTTGCGGCAAAGCGCACAGCCAATTTTTCAGGAACGAGCAAGCCGTTCACCATCGCAGCCGCAAGCTCACCATCAGAAAATACGCGCTGCAGGCGAGGTAAACTGTAGTGCTGCCAGTGGATAAAGCGGGCCGGGTCGACAATGTCGGTGCCTATGCCAAGAATCATAATGATGCCCGCTCTTTCACCCCTACGGGGCGTCCTTCGACAAGCTCAGGAGGAGCGGGAATAAAAAACTGTCGCAAGCACCAAAACAACTCACTTAGCCGCTTCCTAAAATATCCACTCGAACTATCTATGCTTGTAATAACCAGGAACAAACTCGAGCACC
>CAMBZK010000045.1 GCA_945872225.1 candidate division TM6 bacterium UASB124 | reverse complement strand
CACCCATACTACCATTACCGGGAGCTGGCTTCAACGAGCCAGTTACAGGTGCATTGAGCTTTCCAGCCGGATCTGTAAAAATATTGGTATATTGCTCAATCAAAGCACCAGCATCATTTCGCTTAATTTGCGTTGTATTGCGATCAATATTTTTAACATATTCAGTACCATAGTTGAAGGCAACTTCAGCACCATATTCAAAGCCATTAACCGCATGCTCAAGCATCAAACCGTATGAGCCCCACTGAGTTTTTGCATCAGGAGCAATTTCAATTCTTTGATCAGAAGCATCGTTATAGAAAATGTATGGTTCAACTTGAACAGTACCAACTTTTTCATGCTCATTAAACGGCTTCCATTGCATGCGAGCGGCAAAAACATCGTCTTGTTTGCCAACACCACGCCAAGTAGCGCCGCTCTTCGCGCGATCAACCCAGTGACGCTTTACCAAGCTAATGCTATCGCTAAAGCCCTTGTTGCGCTCTTCAAAGCGTGAGAAATAAAGGTCATACGATAATTTATCTTTCATAAGGTCGCCATGAGCCAAAATGCCAGGCGCCCCTTTATCTTCTTGATATGAATAGAGACCAAAACCCTCTTTATTAATGCCATAGACTGAACCTAAGGCAATTCCTCGGCCAAGATCAAAAGGAAACCAACCCATTTTCAAGCTATGAATTTTATCACTTTCAATCCCAAAAGCTGCATTCCAAGTGAAATAAAGCCACGCATCCTTGTACCACACCAACGGCTTACTAGATACGTGACTATGTGCACCAAAAACAGAATCGCTCAAGCGAATGCTGCTTGAACCAATTGGGCCAGAATCTTTATCTGCATAGCTCGTTGCTCGACCCCAAACCCCTTTGTGACGCATATCTAGGAAGAGTTCAGCTGCAGTATGGCCATATTTTTCTTTGCCATAAGCAACGTCAAAGGTCAAATCAATCGTCTCTTTGAAATACGAAGCTTCATCAGGCACATTTTTATTCAACATATTTATGCGCGGCTGAAAATACTGCTCGATTTTTGCTTTGCCACCCATGGTCAATTCGCAGTCACCGCGCTTCACCATAAATGGAGCTTTTGTTCCTGCTGTTTTGCTGCTTTTTGCAGCGGCTGCTCCGCCATGAACAGCGACAAATGATACAATGACAAGCGCCATGCTCATCATTGATTTTGAGGTCAAACTCATGATGCTCCTCTGAAAGAGAAAAAAAGGTTTAATAAGACATGGTGAAGAGATTACGCTGACAGATGATTTTGTCAATCAACGAGGGGCCTATTAATGCCCCTCACAAAGGTATTTTTAGGGTACTACAACCAGCGCATCAGCAAGCTGGTTGAGCTTGCCAGCACCAAGGGTCAGGACCAGATCCCCCTCCTGAACAACATCACGAACCCCATCAGCAAGTTGATAAAAATCAGGCTCGTAGCGCACCTGCAAATTGCCGTTTGCTTGCTTTATGGCTGCCACAAGACGTTCAGCCGTTATCCCAGGAATCGGTTGCTCACTGGCAGGGTAAATATCCGTAATAATCAGTGTTTTGATCTGATACTCCTGCGCCATATCGGCAAACACGGCCACAAAATCATCCCACAATTTTTCTGTCCGGGTAAACCGGTGCGGCTGAAAAACCACGTGTAAATTCTTTTTTGCTCGTTTTTGAGCTACCCGCAAGGTCACGCGAATCTCTGCCGGGTGGTGACCGTAGTCATCAAAAATATCGCTACCCAAGCAAGTGCCCTTAAATTCAAAGCGTCGCTCAACGCCCTTAAACAAGGCTAAAGCCTGAATGATGTGCTCAAATGGCACCTCGAATTCAAGCGCTATGCCAATGGCCGCCAAAGCATTACGCACATTGTGCTCGCCAGGAATGCTGAGGTGCACGGTCCCAAGAAGCTGCTTAGCTGGTAACAACTCACCAGCTTTAAAAATGTTGCGATAGACCTCAAACGTCGACGACATCTCATCAAGAACGACATTACACGCTTGCAAATCTGCTTCATCGCTCAATCCATAGCGGACAGTGGGAACGTGAGCCAACGGCAAAATTGATCGGACATGAGGGTCATCAATACAAACACAGGCCTTGCCATAGAACGGTAGCCTAGATAAAAAGCCCCTAAAAGTCTCTTTGATATCATCCAGGTCTTTATAGGTATCAAGATGCTCGGCATCAATATTGGTCACAATCGCCATGGTTGGGGCCAAAAACAACAGTGACCGATCGCTTTCATCAGCCTCTGCAATAAAAATTTCACCACTGCCAAACTGTGCATTGTTAGCGATATTTTTCAGCACGCCACCAACCACCACCGTTGGCATACGCCCAGCTTCAATCATGATGTGGGCAAGCAGCGATGTCGTTGTCGTTTTGCCATGGGCACCAGAAACAGCAACGCTGTATTTTGTGCGCATAAGCTCGCCAAGCATCAGTGCGCGAGGGATGACGGGAATACCTTTGGTTAAAGCTGCCTGCACTTCAATATCATGCTGGCCAACCGCGGATGAATAAACCAAGACGTCTGCTGCATGGATATGAGCCGTGTCATGACCCTGAAAAATACTGCAGCCTATCTCTGCCAGGTGGTCAAGCGTCTTGCTCCCTGTTCCAAGATCACAGCCAGATACCGTGTAGCCACGCAATTTTAAAATTTCGGCTATCCCACTCATGCCGATGCCGCCAATGCCCATAAAGTGAATATGTTCGCGTTTTTTATACATGGTAAAGCGGCTTCCCTGTTGGCAATTTAAACAAAATAAGCATTGATACGCTTGATACCCTCTTCAAGCACAGGCAATTCTCTGGCAAAATTTAAGCGCAAAAACGGTAGTGATGACTGTCCAAACGTTACCCCAGGAATCAACGCTACTTTTGCTTTATGAAGCAAATCCATGCACAAATTCAATGCATCAACTTCGTTGGTTTTGAGGAAAATATAGAAACCACCATCAGGGTTTTTGAACGAAACCTTACCACTTGCAGCTAGCGGCTGCAAAAGATCAATCGCTCGTTGGCGGTTGTAAGCAATAATTTTATAGTGCTCATCAATCATTTCGGGATGGCTCAGGGCAAAAAGTGCTGCGTACTGTGCGGTGTTATTCAAGCAGTTAAGCAAGGCATCTTGCATGCCAGCAAGAATTTTATTCAGCCCCTGTGGAAGGACAAGATAGCCAATACGCCAACCGCTCATTGCTAAGTTTTTTGAAAAGGTGTGAGCCGTTACCAGCCATTCACTCTCAAGAACCAATGGCGTAGCTGATGCAAAAGTAGGGGTGAATAGATAGTCTTCATAAGCTTGATCAACAACCAAGAAAATGCCCCGCTCTTCGCACCAAGAAAGCAACTTTTTGATAGTTTCTAACGGAACGACAATCCCAAGCGGATTCCATGGGTTAGAAAAGATAATAATTTTAGTTTTTTCAGTTGTAGCTGCTTTAATCTTTTCAACATCAAAGCTCCAGTCGTAATCGCCATCAGCTTTGAGCTGAAAAATTGAAACCGGCACGGCTTTTGCACGTGCAACTTGCGCTAAGGTTGTGTACGCAGGATACGCTGGCTCAGGAATAATTACCTCATCACCAGCGGCAAGTACCGACAAATACAATAATGAGAGGCCACCAATGCAACCATGGGTTGGCAGGATATTGTTGGTCGCAAACTCTTTGCCATAACGTTGTGACAGTACAGCAGCCAAGCGATCGCGCAATGAAAAAATACCCCAACAGCTTTCGTAATAATCTGTTTTGTCAGTTTTCATAAGCGTTTGCACGTGGTCTTTAATAGCTTGCGGAATCCCGCCAACCTTAATAGACCCTTGCGACAATGAAACATATTCACTGCTGCTACGAGCAATTTCTTCAATTTTTTTAATACCTGACAAAGGAATTTCTAGCATCGCACATCCTATTACAATCAACGCTTTTAAACACTCACAAACTCGCCTCTCAAAAGGAGGTCTATGTTATACAGAATTTTTTTTTTTTTAAACAGCGTTTTATAAAAAATTCTACGCAGAGCCTACTCTTGCCTCAACCACTAACGGTAGCGCTTAGCAAAACAATAAAATCTTGGTGGGTGAGATAAAAAAGCACCAATAAGCCAACTAGGGTTATCAAGTGCCTAATCACGGTGTGCGTAGACTTATATGCAAGATATGCGTCGGTTCCAATGGTTGAACGATACCATGTTCCGATCGCTGCCAAAACAAAAATCACCCAGTAACTCGGGAGAAAAAGAGCTCGATAAAAAATGTAGGTCATCAGCGTGTGTGCATACATCTGCGGGGCAAAAAGCAGCGTCACGATATTCACAGCTACCGCAACCCCCCACAGATACGGCTCAGGAAAGATCGACCGACCGGTCAGCAAGTTAAAAAAGCTACCAATAAGGAGACGTCCATGAGCAGACGGCACCGATAAGACGTATACGCTCCAGGAGAGCAGGACAACGAAGCACCCAACCTCAACGCCATGGCGCATGCACTCATAGGCTGTATACACAACCGAAGCAAATAAGAAGAGAAAAGAAATGAGAAGATACCAAGGAATGAGACGTTTATTCATATCATTATTCCTGGTGGAGCTAACCGGAGTCGAACCGGTGACCTCGCGCATGCCATGCGTGCGCTCTACCAACTGAGCTATAGCCCCACAACATTGATTTCAGACATACAGTTTAAAAAAACTAGATAAAAATCGCAAGAGGAGATACGTTATTTCTTATGAAAAGTTTTTTAAAACACCTCTCTCCCTTTATTATACCGATAAAACCGATACTAGAAGCGCTCATTCATGCTGGCGCAACCCCTTATTTGGTAGGTGGCTGCGTACGGGACATAGTGCTTGAGCAACCTCTTAAAGATCTTGATATCGAGCTTCATGGTATTACGCTTGCCGATGCTGAGCAAGTACTTGCTTCCTTTGGGCACGTCATGCTCATAGGAAAGCAGTTTGGCGTTTTGCGCCTTGCTGATCGAGATATCGATTGGTCACTTCCTCGGGCTGACAGCCTGGGCCGCAAGCCAGAGGTTGCTATCGATCCTCATCTTGGGATCATGGCTGCTTGCCGGCGACGTGACCTTACCATGAATGCTATGGCCATTAATTTACAGCACCTCCTAGGCACCCAAGAAGTAGCTATTATCGATCATTATGGCGGACTTGACGACCTAAACAATCAACAACTGCGTGCTGTTGACGAAGAGCTTTTTGTACAAGACCCGCTCCGCTTTTTCCGCGTCATGCAGTTTATAGGTCGCTTTGGTATACAACCTGACGATTCCTTAAATAATCTTTGCCTGCGCATGCCGCTCCATGACCCTGCAACGGGAGCCCCCCTCGCATTGGAACGCATCAGTGAAGAGATAAAAAAATTACTGCTTCAATCGCCGCGCCCATCGCTAGGGTTTCGTTGGCTAGCGCATATTGGAAGACTCAGCAAGCTCTTTCCGGAACTAGACATACTACGTGACACCCCTCAACGACAGGATTACCATCCAGAGGGGAATGTTTTTGAGCACACCATGCAAAGTGTTGATGCTGCAGCACGATTTAAGCATATGGGGATGATTAAGGACGAATATGAACAGCTATTTATTATCTTTGGTAGTCTCTGCCACGATCTAGGAAAAGCAACTACCACCACCGCTGATCTGCGAGCACATGGCCACGATGAAGCAGGAGTGCCAACAGCACAAGCATTATTAAAAAAAATGACCAACGACCACTCACTCATCAGTGCCGTAAGTTTGTTGGTTCGTCATCACCTGGCCCCTTTTGCTTTACTCGCCCAGCAAGCAACGCCCAAGGCTTATAAGCGCTTAGCTGCAAAGCTAGCACCAACCATTACCATGCGCCAATTAGGCCTTGTTGCCCTTGCTGACAGGCAAGGCAGAAATGGGAATGGACATGAACCAATGAACAATAATATAGATTTATTCCATGCATTTTTAGCCAAATGCGACGCAGCAGCCGTTACGCATGGCCCCGAAGCCCCTATTTTACTTGGCCGCGACCTACTCGATGAAGTTGTGCCCGGACCAAAACTTGGAGCAATGCTGCAAAAAGCCTACCTCATACAAATTGACGAAGGAATTACAGATGTCGCAACCCTTCGTCAACGAGTACTCAAAAAATAACTCCAGCATTAAACTGCTAGGCGCAAACTAGCAATTGCTCTATTAATTTCTACCTGCTGCTTATCAAGTAACATTGAATTACCATTTATTTTCTTAGCAGCAACTGCTTGCAACAACTCAAGCACCGCAACACGGTCAAGCTCACCAATATTTGCAACACAATTTCTCAATGCTTTTACCAGCGCATTTTTCCGCTCTGGTGTTGCGATTGTGTTGTCACCCATTAAGTTAAATGCCTGCCGCAACGACACAACATCTTTCTCTTGCAATAATAAGCGATCAATAAGTACTGCGCCACTGCTTCCAGCCTTGAAAAGAACACTTAACGAATCTAGCTCTTTAACATATCCCGCAATATTAGCCTGCTGACCAGTATTAAAAAGATTAAACAAGTCAGATTTTAACTGTAATGCTTTCAGAAAACTACTTAAACGCCCTAAATCATCGCTTGTTAGCAGCCCTCGCTGCATAAAGAATTTTTGAAGTACTGCAAGAAACTTAGCTCGCTCATCTACCATAGAAGAGTCTACAATTGCTGCCTCAGTAGCCCCTAAAAGAGCCAATGATTCGCTCAATTTTTCTTTGCTTGCAGCACTACTTAAATCGCTCAGCACCCCAAGCCCTTTACCCCAAACTGCAAACATTTTATTGATCCTATCAGTAAAAATTCCCTTGTAGGCTGGTAATGCTAACTCAGCAATTAAACGCTGTAGTTCATATATCTCAAGCTGGGCTCTCGAGTAACGGCTCGCATATAAATTAGTTATCGCATCAACAAGCATCCCTTTTTCAAAATCACTAATTTTTGGCGTTAGACCTTTTACTGCATCTAGAAATTTTTGCATTTTTCCAATAACTCTTGATTCTGCGTTAGCAGCCATAATTTTATTTAACAAAGCAAGATTATCTAACCATGAAGATTGTACAGAGTCTTTTAGCAGAACATTCTTCGCCCCTAATTGTTCTGCATAACGAAGAGCATTTTCCAGACGCGCCATTAAAACAGCATCAGCCCCAGAGCGCTTTTCATAGACCATTCTGAGTAAATCAATAAGTGCAACTACTAATGATGTTGTATTTTTTTTATCCAACTCTGCTGTTGGTAATTGAAATACAGAACCCTCAACAAAAAAACTAAGGCCTATCTCTAGTGCCTGCAGCCGCTTACTCTCGTCAGTAGGCATAGTGGTGCGATAAGTTTTTATAGTAGCCAAAAGTGGTTTATCTGCTTCTGCAATCCCTAGAGCAAGCCCTATTTTTTTAACCCACTCTTCCAATAAGGCTCGTTGTTTAAGCTCAGAAATAACTACGGCGTTATCTAGCAGTTTGCCAAGCAACCGCTGCAGCGCGATAAGCTCTATAGCATTCATAGAAAAATATGATACAAAAAGCTTATTCACTGATGTTCTAACTTGATTTTTGTCAGCAGTAGTAGTTGATGAATTGCCAGCAATAAGCCTTAACGCCTCATCAATAATTTGAATTTTACGATCTACAGGCACTGGTTTTTTATCACTATCAGTATCAATATACTTAAATAATGCAGCTATTGACGGCGTCGCAGCAGTTCCCCCTTCTGCAGCAACTGCTAACGGCGATACCACTGCAGTAGAACCTCCAGTGAGTAATGCACTCAAATTATTTTTCTCATCTGACGTAAAGCAATTATTTGCTTGGATCATTGGAAGCAATTTTTTCATAGCATCAAGATCTTTAGTGGCACCTTTTTTCGCTACTGCATACAGCCCTTCAATCCCCTTGATAACACCTTGCCGTACACTATCCAGCATATCGGCATCAACTTTTGAAATTAATCGTGCATTGGCAGCAATCTTTTCAGACAGCTTTCCGTCTGGCATAGCTGCTGTTTTTGCCAGCGCTTCCCCCGTTGCTTTTATTTTATTGTAGCGCGCTGTTAATGCCGTATCTAAAGGGCTCAGTAGCTTAGTCAGTGGCTTTTCAGGAGCTGCATCAACCACACCTATTTGAGCCAAGGCGGTATTAAGCATTTTTGATACTTCTTCAACTTGCTGCTCTGTAATGTCGGTACGCTTAAGCAATGGCGTTACTACCAATTTGATAAATTCTTGAAT
>CAMBZK010000044.1 GCA_945872225.1 candidate division TM6 bacterium UASB124 | reverse complement strand
CCGTAAAAAAAGGGGCCGCAATGTGCGGCCCCTTTTTTTATTTTCCACGCGCCATAGCACGTAATCTTTTAACACGTTCTTCCATTGGTGGATGCGTTGATAACAAATGCAAAGCACCCTTCATGGTAAACGGATTCACAATACAAAGGCTTGCTGTTGCCGCCTCTGCAGCCGATGATGCTTCACGATGCCCATGACGTGCACTATCATGCAACTTCTCAAGTGCAGAAGCCAATGCCAACGGATCATGACAAGTTTTTGCTCCTGTCTCATCAGCAAGGTATTCGCGTGAACGTGAAATTGCCAACTGAAGAAGGCTTGCAACGATTGGCATAAATATCATCACCGCCAAGGCGCCAAAGCCACCACCGCGATTTTCGCGATCGCGCGATGAGCCAAAAATAAATGCCCACTGGAGCATTTGCGCCAAATAGCTAATCGCTGCTGCCATTGTTGCAGCAACGGTTGTCACCAAAATATCGCGGTTTTTAACATGCGACATCTCATGCGCAAGCACACCACGCAACTCATTGGCATCTAAAATTTCTAAGATCCCTTCAGTCACCGCAACTGAAGCATGCGCAGGGTTTCTGCCCGTTGCAAAAGCATTTGCAGTGCGTGTTGGCACCAGCCAAAGCTTTGGCATAGGAAGCTGTGCCTGAAAGCATAATTCTTCAACAATCTGATAAATCCATGCGTAGCGCACGTTATCAAGTGGCTTTGCACCGTACATAGCCAACACAATTTTATCTGAAAAATAATACGTCGTCAGGTTAAACAGGCAGGACATGATCAGTGCCCCCATAAGGCCACTAGAACCGCCAAGTAAATAACCTATAAGAAAAAACAGGCCACTCATGATACTCAAGAGCAAGACTGTTTTAATACGATTGAAATACATTATTAACTCCTTAAAGCTGTGCCTCTCAGCACTTTTAATAGCAAAGCGTAGCAAATAAATACAACCGGATAAACGATAAAAAAGCTTACGCCAGATGCATAACAAGATAATAAATAAATTCCGCCCTGTAGTAGCAACACAGGCACCATAAACCACCATCTTCCACGATCGTCAATATAACTAGAGGCAACATACAGAGGAAGAAGCAAAATAAATGAAAACAAGCACTGGACAGCAAAAACACTACTACTGAAACAATACTGAACGACTGCTCCAGAAACCATAAGTGCAGCCACCCATTTTTGGCTAAAAAGTGGGCTAGTAATTAGAGCCTTATATTTATTTTTTATTATAGAACAAGTTTTTTTTATCATTGAACAAGCCTTCCTGATGCTTATTAAATTCTGTTAAATTATCAGTGCAGAGTCTAGCAAAAAGCCCCTCTGTTGGCTAATTTTTCAGCCTGTAACACCAAGAGTTACTAACTGAAATCATACAGCCCCTTTTGCACATTGCCTTATTTATTGCCAAACTGATAATACGCCAACTGGGTATTTCGGTATAAAAAGCTATTTAAGGATCTGCCATGCTCTATCCCATGACCAAATTACTTATTGCCCTCTCCCTGGCCTACGCAACGGTCCCACCACATGCAAGGCAAGGCTTGCGCAAGCAGCTTACCATGAAAAATATTGCCCGATGTACGGCAACAAGCATGCTAGCGTCAGCTGCATGTGGCATTGCTCACGAAGCTGGCCATGCACTAACGGCACGCTATTTTGGCGGCACCTGGCCAGAATACCTTTGTGTTGGGGCTCCTGTTCATAACTGCACACCACAAACCTCTATGTTTCAGATTGGCAATTTTCATATTGGTGGTTGGGACATCAGACAGAAGAATATTGGCAGAATAACATCGCTAACCCCAGGACAAGAAATTTTAATGCTTTTGGCTGGCCCCCTAAGTGGGCTTATTGCCAACGCATGCATACAACGCTTATCCAAAGGAACGCTCTATAGCAAGCATATTGCCCCACAACAATTAGAAAACTTACTCCCTCGATGGAAAAGCGGTAACGATGGAGCTCAAATCATAGCCCGCCTTCCTAAACTGAATGTTTTATTTGAAACCAGAAACGGACGGCTCATCACTACGGCACTTGATTTGGGACTCAAAGGCTACACCTACTGGCCAAGCTCTCGCACCAATAACAGCCTTGAAAAAACGCTTGCTGAAAAACCGTCGTATAAAAATTCACTACGCAACTTCGTTCACGCTTGTGGACTCGCAAGTTGCAACCAAACATTTTTGGATAATGTTGGCACAACCATGCGCTTTGATATTGAAAAAGGTAGCCCTGCAGACGTAATTAGTTCAAAAGTTACTCCCATGCAATGACCCACTAATAATTAAAATGGAGCCCATCATGACTCAATTAATCTTAGGTATGGTATATGTTTTTTTCTTAGCATTTTTCACAAACCCTATTCAAGATGGTCAGAAGACGATTAAAAACATATGCCAAAGAGTACTGGGAAACTATGTTTCCACTGCCACTGGAATCCTTGTTCACGAAGCTGGCCATTACTACGCAGCAAAAGCTCTTGGCCTAAGTGTTAACCATATATGCTTTGGTCAAAATAAAAGCTGCACACCAGAAGACACCTATTTCTGCTTAGGTGATGTTTGCGTTGCCAACTTCAGACGGCCAGATTTAGGTTGTGTCTCTTTCAATGATGACTACACAAAGGTCCTTTCACCAATGCAACAGGCCGTTATGCTTGCTGCTGGTCCCATTGCTGGCTTATTAGCAGCATTGTGCTTAATGCATGTCAGCAAAAGTACGCTAAACAACCCCCAAGTCGCTTTAATGCAGCTGTGGAATTTACTACCAGGATCTAAGACCAGCGATGGCGGAAAACTACTCAATTTATTTTCAGCTGCTACAGGAATAGCATCTCTTGCTTGCATAAAAAATTTCGAGCCAAACTGTTATCCCCTAGAATTGGCTATGTATCTTACTAATAAATTTTATTGGTTAGCTTTTATATATGTTAGCTTTCCAAATAAGGAATATAAATACATGTCACTGCGTGAATGGAATAAAATAAAGGAGACTCCCCAAAGATACGAGCCTGAAACAACAGGCCGATCTTGGCGATCGAAAGAAGAAATAAAAAGATACTTCAGAGAAACATTTTTTAATAAAATGTTTATTGCTGGTATTAACATGCTTTCATTCTTGATTAAAGATAAGCTTCGACTACCCCTTTACATGCGCTTTGATGGAATTCATAGTTGGGATAGGTATCGTCTAATCGCCAGAAAGGCAATAATTTATGCCCCTAGAGAAGCTCCTAAAGCCGAAACAGAACCTATTACACAGCAAGCACCGCATACACCAATGACCAGACTCAGAGGTCGCTTAACAGGAGCACAGCTAAATCCTGGATTGAAGTAAAAACTAAAATTTTCTACACATAAAAAAGACCTGCTAATTAAAGCAGGTCTTTTTTATAACTTAATTTTATACACCCAGATGGGTTTAATCTTTGTCGTACTCTATTTCAAAATCATCAAGTGGAATATCTGGATCAACATCATCATACACATGCTTTTTAGCCCCATCTTTGGCTGGTGGGTCACTTGGCAAAAGCAGTTGCTGTGGTTGTGCTGAAGACGGTAGCTTGTCGCCAAGGTTCTCTTTGCGAATTGCTGCTAGCTGTTGCGCCTGGCGTGTAAGATCCTCACGCATGTGCTGCTTCTCTTCTTCAATCTCGCTATCAGCCTCTTGAAAGACCTTATTCATCTGATCTTGCATGCGCTTGATCTTTTTTTGCAGCTTTAAGATCATTTCAACGCCAGCTAAATTAACACCTAGCTTGTGCGTTAAATAGATAACTTCTTCAAGCCGATCAACATCTTCTTCAGAGAAAAGGCGGGTATTGCCGTCTGACCGCTTTGGCGTAATCAGACCCTGTTTTTCATACATGCGAATCGTTTGCTGATGCACAGAAAACATCTTAGCAACAACCGATATCGAATAAAAACCCTTCCTTTTTCTCATCACAGCTCCCTTAACCTTTAATCATGCTCGAGGATGGTCAAAAATGCGTCGTGCGGCAACTCAACGTTCCCCACTTGCTTCATTTTTTTCTTACCCTCTTTTTGCTTCTCAAGCAGCTTGCGCTTACGGCTGATGTCACCACCATAGCACTTAGCAATAACGTTTTTACGCATAGCCGAAACCGTCTCACGCGCAATCACTTTTGCACCAATTGCCGCTTGAATCGCTACTTCAAACATCTGTCTATGAATAACGTCTTTCAGTTTTTGTGTCAACTGACGGCCAACGCCAAGCGCTTTGTCTTCGTGCACAATCATAGAAAGCGCATCAACCGCTTTACCGTTAAGTAGGATATTCATTTTAACCAGATCAGATGCTTGGTAGCCAGCTTGCTCATAGTCAAAGCTTGCATAGCCAGCGCTCATTGATTTTAGCTTGTCATAAAAATCGGTAATAATTTCGTTCAGCGGCAACTTGTAACGCAACACGATCCGCTCTTCGTCCAGAAAAGTCATCTCTTGCTGCACGCCACGACGATCTTGGCAAAGCTTCATAATATTGCCCAAATACTCTTTTGGCATAATCAATGTCGCTAGCACCGTCGGCTCAAACACCGTTTCTATTTTGGTCACTTCAGGAAATTTAGAAGGATTTTCAACCACTTCTTCTTCGCCATTGGTCAACAGCACTTTATAAAGCACGGTTGGAGACGTAACAATAATGTTAACGTTGTACTCTTGCTCCAAGCGCTGCTTGAACACATCCATGTGCAACAAGCCGAGAAAGCCACAACGAAACCCTAGGCCAAGTGCCACCGATGTCTCTTTTTCAATGTGCACGCTTGGATCGTTCAACGTTAATTTTTCAATCGCATCACGGACCAGCTCAAACTCGGTTGTATCAAGCGGATAAATCCCCGCAAACACCATCGATTTTGCTGGCTTAAAACCAGGCAATGCTGGCACAGGACTCTTGGTGTGGCATAGCGTATCACCAACGCGCGCTTCTTTAACCGTTTTCATGCCAGTGATGACGTACCCAACCTGACCGGTAAAAAGTGCTGGCATTGGTGTTGGCTCTGGATACATTAAGCCAAGTTCAAGAACTTCGTATGATTGACCAGTGTGGGCAGCCATAACCATATCGCCCTTTTTCAAGGATCCATCAATAATCTCGATCAAACAGATCACACCACGATACTCATCGTACCAGGAGTCAAACAAAAGGGCCTTGAGCGGCTTATTCATATCACCGGTTGGTGGTTGAATGCGTTCTACAACAGCAGCTAAAAGCTCATCGATCCCGAGCCCAACTTTTGCAGAAATGAGCAGCAGGTCTTCTTTTTGCGTATCAAAAACCTTTTCCATCTCGCGACCAACGCGATCAGGATCGGCATTCATCATATCAATTTTATTAATCACCGGGACAATGGTTAAATTTTGCTCAAATGCGAGGTAAAAATTAGCCATAGTTTGCGCTTGCACACCCTGCACTGCATCAACTAAAAGCAATGCTCCTTGGCAGGCGTACAGTGAGCGCGAAACTTCGTACGTAAAATCAACGTGGCCGGGAGTATCAATCAAATTGAGTAGATAAATTTTGCCGTTGTACTCATAAAAAAGCGACGCCGTCTGAGCCTTTACGGTGATACCACGCTCTTTTTCAACCTGGAGTTTATCCAAAAATTGCGTCGCTTTTTCACGCATGGAAATCGTTTCTGCTTTTTCAAGCAAGCGGTCAGCGAGCGTCGATTTGCCATGGTCAATGTGCGCAATAATCGAAAAGTTGCGAATACAGGATGAATCAAAATCTTTGAGATTAAAATGAGCAATTTTGCTTATATTCATGGAATCAATAATCTTTCAATTACATGCGTTCTGGTTTAGAAATACCCAGCAAATCAAAACAAAGGCTGAGGACTTGGTGAACAGAAAACACTACCAGCATACGCAGCTGCGAGATAGCAACCTGATGCTTATCAATAACTTTATTTCTGGTGTAATAACTATGCAAATGTTGCGCAAGCTCCAATGCAAAATACGAAAGTACGTGGGATTGATAACCTTGTGCAATCGCGCGCAAAATGTCTTGCAGCAAGCACATTTTTTTGAGCATATCACGCTCGTCATTAGTCATGTGAGCCATAAGTGCCGCCAGCTGCTCGCGTGAAACCGTGCCAGTTCTGAGCTGCCCAACCCACTCATGAAAACCTTCGGCTTCAGCTCTGTCAAGCAAGCTGTTAATCCGCACAAACGCATACTGAATGTAATAAACAGGGTTCTCATCAGTCTTTTTTAATGCCGTTGCCAGATCAAAATCGAGCGTCATATCGGCCTTGCGGTTCAAGTAAAAGAAACGTGCAACATCAGCACCAACTTCATCGATCACATCGCTCAGCTTGGTAAAATTACCTGCTCGCTTCGACATTCTCACGGCAACATCGTTAGCTTTGATGTTAACCAACTGATACAAAATAACATCAAGCTGGTCAGGGTTAAAGCCAAGCGCCTCCATTGTTGCCTTCAGGCGTTTAACATACCCATGGTGATCATGCCCTAAGATATCAATTAGCAGGTCATAGCCACGATCAAACTTATTTTTATGGTACGCAATGTCGGCAGCAATATAGGTCAACTCGCCAGTGCTTTTACGCACGACACGGTCTTTATCATCACCAAACGCGGTAGACTTAAACCACAGCGCACCCTCATGCTCATACGCAAGCTCTTTTGCTTGCAACAAGTCTAGCGCACGTTGTACTGACCCATCATCATGCAACGTTTTTTCTGAGAACCAGGTATCAAAATGAATGCGATAGGTATTCAAATCTGCCTGAATGAGCTGGAGTAAATTTTCTTTGGCATACAGTTCAAAAAATACCGCAGGCTTTTCTTTTAAAGCCTGGCCATGAGCAAGCACACAGTCTTTTGCGATATCAATTAAATATTCGCCAGCATACCCTTCTTCAGGAAGCTCTTGGGCAATGCCAAGCTCTTGCAAGCAACGCGCCCTGAATGAAAGGCCAAGCTTGTTGATCTGATTACCCGCATCATTAATATAAAATTCTTTATCGACGTGATGGCCCAAGAAACTCATCACCCGAGCAAGGGTATCGCCAATAATGCCGCCACGGCCATGGCCAAGATGCAACGGCCCGGTTGGGTTCGCGCTCACAAACTCAATGAGCACCTTCTTCTTTGCTTCATCATCACCAAGCTTAAAGAATGCCTCTTTTTGCATCAGAAGCTCAAAAAAGAGCTCTTCAATGGCCGCCTTTGAAAGCGTTAAGTTTAAAAAACCAGGACCGGCAATGTGCACCTGTTCAACATACAAGCGCATTTCGTGCGTTGTGGTAAGCGCCTCTTGCATATCGCCCGCAATAATCCGGGGATTGAGACCAACAACTTTAGTCAAAATCATTGCGATATTCGTACTGATATCGCCAAATTTTGCCTCATCGCCAGTGTTCGTTTTAAATTCAAGATAGCTAAAATCATGCGTCGTCAAAGCGTATTTTCGCTTTGCTTCATTCATGATAAAATTTCTAATAGTCGTCAAAATATTCATATTTACAACTTTTCAAGGCCCAAACGTTTTTAATGTGCTTATCAGATCGTCATTCTAGCAAGATATAAGCAACTTGAAAAGCCTCAAAGCACCCCTTAAAAGTTCAATGCAAATGAGCATCCTAGCGCTCCAGCCACCATATCCGTAGCCCAGCTATATTTGCCAAGCACCGGCACGCTATATTCAATACGTACAAGCCCACCAAAAGAGGTCTTGAGCATTTCTGCTGTGTCTACTTGGATGGCAGCACGTACCACATGGCTCTCCCAGCCGCGCAAACGCACATCGCTGTTAGCAAAATCATCTGGCGACACGCGGAGTGCTGGTGGCTGCTTAGCTATATAATCTTTAAGATAGTCTGCATCACGAACCGTATAGCTCGTTACTTCCTGGCGCGTGAACGCGTAACCAACCAATGCCCGCAAGCCGGTAACGATTTTGGTTATGGCAACATAAGCGCCAACGTCCCACAATGAACCGTAGTCTTCTTTAACATGCACTTTTTTTAGTAGAAGCCAACCATTCTGAGCTTTGTCTGTTTTAAGGCGCATATCGTGATGAGCTGGAAAGAAGACACTGCTCCCAACCTGGCCACCAAGGGTAACACAATCATAGAAGGTCGCCTCCAGTGCGGCACGCCCAATGCAGCCAAGGTGCCCATTGTGGCCACGAGGAAGGTCAAAAACAACTGATTGGTCTTTGCTAGCCGAAGCAGGCACGCTCAGCCCAAGCTGCATATGGCCAGCAACATCAGTCACCAAAGATGCCAAGCGAGCCGAA
>CAMBZK010000043.1 GCA_945872225.1 candidate division TM6 bacterium UASB124 | reverse complement strand
TTCTACTAATTCTATTTGGCATTGTAAAGTGCCAGGTAAAAATGGGGGTTAGGCTGGCTTTTTAACAGCAACCCAGGCATCTCTGCCCAGGTTGTTCTTGGTAGCGGTCGAAAAACGATCAACCGTTACTTTGACAAACCGTTGGGATGCGCGTTGCATGGTGCACATAAGATCGTTGTTGGTTGCATAGTAGGCGCCAAACAGGCTTACAGAAAAAATAAGAACAGCAGTTGCGCTTATAACAAGCGGTGCTTTAAATGATACGAACATAAAAACTCTTTGGCTGAATAAGATCAGCATGAAACATACGTTGCAAGTGCTTGTGCACCGGCGAACATGAGATTGGTAATAAAATTGGGAGACGCTTACTTAAAGAAGCTGGTGAAATCATACGGCTCAGTGGCCATAGCAGCAAAAAGAACAAGTCAGAGAAACCCGTTGTAAATCAATGAGGCGCTTTGCTAGCGGTTTGGCTAGACGGCCTCTACAACTGCTCCCATCTTACTAATTCTATTAGACACTGTAAAGAGGGGGTTAAAAAGTGGCATAAAATGCCAAAAAATGAGGTTTTGGGTCTTTTTCTACCCCTGTGCGGTACTCGCCTGGCTGCCGGTGCGTCGCTCTGCCCGACACCTGGTTGTGTGACCTGTAAGAAGTTTTATGCAGTCGCTCTCCTCTAGCCGTCGGGCTACGGCTAGGGGCGTGAGGCCCATATTGTCCCGGACATCCTTGCTAGCGCCGTGGCTAAGTAGAATCTTGACCATCGCGGTTTGACCGGTGTAGCACGCTAGGTGAAGCGCTGTTCTGCCAAGGTCCGTCTGTGCATTGATAGCATTGAACGCGGGGTGGTCAAGCAAGAGGCGGGCGCTTTCCACATTGCTGTTCTCGGCGGCCACATGCAGACAGGTTGTCCCGTACAGCGCGGCGTTGGGGTTTGCGCCATGGGAGAGTAGTAATTTGATAATCCCCGTGTGCTGCTTGCCATAGGCGTAATGCAGCAGGGGAGCCCGTGAGATCGCAATTATTTGGTTAGGATCTGCTCGGCTCGCGAGGCTTTTGATCACGACAAAAGCATTAGACTCCGCTACGCCTGTCTGTAAGCTTTTACCTCCGCCAAGGGCTAAGAGCACTTTTTGCATTGTTTTGTTTGGCAGAAGGTACGTGCCATCTCCCTTTTTTTCTATCTCGTCCGGCTGAAGAGCATCGCACAAAATGGCGCGTGCTACTAGGACTCGGGATTTTTGAGCAAGGGGAAGGGTCATGCTGCGGTTTGTAACTGAGCCGTTCCAGCGCGTTTCAGAAACGGTTAGCGGCAGTCTAATCTTTGCCATGGTTTCCAATAGCGGCTGCTCGGTAAGCGTCTTAAAAGAGCTCTTGGAGGTCTTTGCCAGGTTATTTCTGTCTCGAGCATCGAGAAACGAGGCAATGTCGTCCAAGCAATTCTCTTTGAGCGCGGCCAAGCCCCGCCCAGCAGGCGAAGCGGCTGCCTCAAAGAGCTGGCTGGCACTGCATGCGAGCAAGACTATGAAAATAGCTGTCGTGCGATTCAAATTGGTCATGAGGTTCTTTCGTTGGTTCACGCTGCCTGATCCTGCATCTGCATCGCATGATTTTCAAGGAGTTCAACGCAATCTTGGTGTTTGTACTGACGAGCGATTTGTAAGGCTGTCTTTCCATAAGCTTGGGTAATATTTGAATTAGCGCCGTACTTAAGTAAAGTCGCAGCCATTTCAGTGAACCCGTTGTAGCAAGCAATATGCAGCGCTGTGCGGCCAAGTTGGTTGGTAGCATCAATGCTAGTAAAATCAGGGTGGTTTAGTAAAAGAAGTGCTGCTCTTGGGCAGTTATTTGCAGCTGCAAGGTGTAAGCATGTTTGCCCTATATTTGGGGTATTATGGTTTGCAATATTAGGGTTTGCGCCATGAGTAAGTAATAATTTGATTGTCACGAATCTAGCAGGGACTTGAGTAGTAAAATGATTTGCGGAAGAAATCCCGGCAAAAGCTTGAAAAAGCGGAGAGACCTTTGCAGAGTTAACACCGTTAGGGCTTATCTTTTTATAAAGGCATGCGAGAGTTCTAAGTGGATTAGCATAAAAAGCAGCCGTTGTAAGATCATCAAAAGGTCCGCTGGGGGATGGTAATACGCGGTACACTTTAATGGCTAAGTCTGCGTTGACTTCATATGTGCCATCAGTGTTTTCTAGAACCCGAGGGGGATCAAATGCTACGGGGCTAAACAAATCAATAGGATCTTTGGTGATGATCACTACATTATTAAGTATAGCTGAAGCGATAAGCATACGAATTTTTTGCCTATCGTATTGATCAATCGCGTAATTAAATCGATGATCGCTAATTCCGTTAGGCAACACGATTTTTGCCGCCAAGCTCTTAACTGTTTCATGCGGAACGCGCGTACGAAATTCTTTTGATGCCTGGGCAAAATTGGCCTTGTCGCCTTCGGTTAAAAAAGCGCTAGCAACGCTCAAGCAATTGTCGTTGAGCGCGGCTATGCCCCGGCGTGGTGCTGTTGCCGTGCCAGCAGCCGACTGGCTTTCTGCGCCGAAAATTGTCTTGGTAGTGCATGCGAGCAGGAGGGTGAAGATTGTCGTGCGATTGAGATTGGTCATGAGTACTTTCAGTGTGAAGAGAGCGGCGATGGTCTGCTACGAAATTACGCATCGGTCACAGATACTTCTTCTAGCGGCTTTTGGCGTGTTTCTAGCTGGCCCTGGCTGATCAATAATTTTTTCTGGTGCGGGGCTGTCTTGCATCTGCATGGCATGATTTTCAAGCAGCTCAACGCAATCTTGGTGCTTAAGCTCACGAGCAATTTGCAGGGCTGTTTTGCCTCTAAATGGGCCCTCAGAACTGCGGACTGCCGGGTCAGCGTTGTGCTTTAGAAGGCGTGCAACCATTTTTGCGTTGCCCCCGCTACAAACGAGAAGTAGTGCTGTCTTGCCGCTGCCTGTTAATAGATTTGGATTTGCCCCGTGCTGAAGCAGAAGCTTTGCCAGAGCCATGTCTTTTAGATAACAGGCCACGTGTAGGGCTGTAAAGTATGCAAGGCCAGCAGCGTCGATGCTATTAAATCCTGGACAGTTAAGTAGGAGAAGAGCGTTTTCAATATTGCCTTCTGTGACAGCGGTACACAAGCACGTATTGTGGCCGACCTTCTTCCCCCACCCGGCATTTGGATTGGCTCCATACTGGAGCAGTAATTTGACGATCCCCGCGTGCTGTTTGCCGCAGGCAACGCCTAACAACGGTTTCTGATACCCATCATCCCCTACTTCTTGATCAGGGTCTGCTTTGTTGGCAAGCTCACGAATGACCACAAATACGTTGCTTTTTTCTACGCCAGATCCGAGAGTTTCGTTGTCACTGATAGCCAAGAGCAAATTTTGCATTGTCCCATTTGGCACCGAATACATACCGTTTGCATCTTTTTCTACTTCTCCGGGCTGAAGAACTTTGTACAAAATAGCACGAGCGAGCATGACACGTGCTTTTTGAGCCTGATCGGGGGTAATGTCGCGAGTATGCTCGTTATGCGTACCAATAAAATACGAGATTGTTGTTGGCATCACAATCTTCGCCATAATTCTGCGAAGCGGCTGCTCAGCGATGGGACCAAATGATTGTTTCCATACTTTTGCCAAATTATTGTGATTAGGAATATCTAAAAATGCAGCAACGGGGTCCAAACAGTCGTCATTTGGTGCAGTGATATTTCGTCGCTCATTGGTTGCACCAAAGGCTGCATTGGTTGTGCAGGCGAGCAGTATGCTGAAGATTGTTGTGGAGCGATTGAAATTGGTCATGAGGTTCTTTCGGTATCAGATGTTTAGCAAGTTGTATGGCGCATTTTAACACGAAATAATATGCGAACAAGTGTAGCAAATAAAAGCATGAAAAAAGGGCCACATCTGGCCCTTAATTTACTTTCTAATCCCGATGATTGAACCGATCGGTGGATAATAAAGACTATTGTTCGTCATGGCTTTGCGCATTGTGTTCAGCAGCTTTTTTACGCATAAACGTCGGTGTGTCGAGGTTGTCCATATCGAATGATTCTTCAACAGGGGCAGTGTGCATAACTGCTGAGGTAGCTGGGGAGACCATGGTTGGTGCAACGGCTTCTACTTCAACCGGCTCTTCAACAAAAGCTACAGCTGGTGCCGCTACAGGAGCAACAGGTACAACAACTTGTTCAACAACCGCAGGGGTGATTACCGGTGCCGCTACAACTACTGGCGCTGCAATAACAACAGGCTGCTCAAGGCCGGTGGCGATAACCGTAACACAAATTTCATTGCCAAGCGTCGTATCAATGACCGAGCCCATGATGATGTTTGCTTCAGGGTTAACCATTTCATAGACCATGGTTGCTGCATCGTTGATCTCTTGCAACTCAAGGTCGGCGTTGCCAGTGATGTTGATAAGCACACCTTTGGCGCCACGGATGCTGGCATTTTCAAGTAGTGGCGAGCTGATCGCGCGCATGGCTGCCTGGCGAGCACGGTCAGGTCCTGATGCGCGGCCGGTGCCCATAATTGCCATGCCAGTGTCTTTCATAATGGTGCGTACGTCAGCAAAGTCGACATTGACGTGGCCAGCTCGGGTGATGATGTCGGAGATGCCTTTGATTGCTTGTTTCAAAATATCGTTTGAGAGCGCAAATGCATTGAGCATAGATATTTTAGGGTCAGCATGCTCGAGGAGCTTTTGGTTTGGCACAACGATCAAGGTATCAACGGTGCCTTTGATATTATTGAACGCATCATCGGCGTGCTTAGCGCGGCGCTTGCCTTCAAATGAAAATGGTTTGGTTACAACGCCAACGGTTAGAATACCCATTTCACGTGCTGACTGCGCAATAATCGGTAGTGCGCCTGAGCCGGTGCCACCACCAAGGCCGGCCGTTAAAAACAAAATATCGGTGTTGTTCAGCAGCTCTTTGATGGCATCAATATCTTCTTCTGCCGCTCGTTTGCCAATTTCTGGATTTGAACCTGCGCCAAGCCCTTTGGTAATTTTTTTACCAATTTGGACCTTGCTACGTGCCGGTGATTGGTGCAGCGCTTGTGCATCAGTATTGGCAACAATGAATGCTATCCCGTCCATTTCCCCGCTCGTGATCATGCTATTAACGGCATTGCTGCCAGCGCCACCAACGCCAATAACTTTTAGGCTAACGCCTGCGCTGTTCAGCTCTTCTTCAAAATTTAGTATTTCGATCATAATTGCTCCTTAAAACAGGTCATAGATCCATGATTTCATTCGTTTCATGACATTTGCAAATAGTGCTGATTCCTGGGTGGAGATTTCGCCCATGCTGCGTTCACCAGAGGCGTCAACGAGGAGGCCGTAGGCGGTTGCGTAGATCGGGCTTTTTAAAATATCTGGCATGTGATGATTGTCGCCGTCCACTGGCGCGGTTGGTATGCCGACGCGTACCGGGATATTAAGCTTTTCGCTTGCCAGGGTGGTGATATCATTGAGCAGGGCGCCACCGCCGGTGATGACTAAGCCGCATGGCATGAGCGCGTGTAGCTTATACTGGTTAATTTCTTCAGCAAACAGATCGATAATTTCTTCAGCACGAAAATTAATGATCTCAACCATGTTTTTGAGCGAGATGTTTTTGACGCCACCATCGTAGCCAAGGTCGACATCAATGTTGTTGGTGTGCTGGTCATCAACAAAAACTGATCCATAGCGCTTTTTCAGCTCTTCAGCTCGTTCAAAAGGGATCCCAAGGCCAATGGCAATATCATTGGTGAAATGGTTGCCGGCGATGGGGAGTACTTTTGAGTGGCGAATGCGACCGTCTTTATAAATCGCAAAATCGCACGTGCCGCCGCCGATATCTAAAATGCCAACGCCCATCTCTTGCTCTGATGGAGTGAGCACGGCAGCAGCTGATGCGAGTTGTTCAAGCACAATGTCGGAGACGTTAACGCCAGCAAGCTCGCACGATTTGATAATATTTTGTGCTGATGCAACAGCACCGGTGATGATATGGATTTGTGCTTCTAGGCGTATGCCGTACATGCCAAGCGAATCAAACACGTACTCTTGGCCATCGACACGAAAATACTGTGGCAGCACGTGTAAAATATACTGGTCTTTGGGGAGTGGGATAGCTTTGGCAGCATCAATAACACGGTCGATATCGCTTTGCGAGACTTCGCGGCCTTTGATTGCCACAACGCCGGTGGAGTTGAATGATTGAATATGCCCACCAGAAATACCAACGCAGGCAGATTCTACCGTTACCCCTGCCATGCTCTCAGCCTCTTTTACCGCGGCTTTTATAGAGTCGACAGTTTGGCTAATATTGACAATGACTCCTTTGCGTAGGCCGTACGACGGGTGCTGCCCGATGCCCACAATTTCGGTGTAGCCCTGGGCATTAATGTGTGCGATGATGACCACAATTTTGGTCGTGCCAATGTCAATGGCAGTAACGGTCTTGCCTACAATTTTTTTAACCATGTCCCCTCCCCCTCTTCGCAGGTTGATTGCATCTAACGATAATCTGATCTTTTATGCGCGTATCAAACAGTAACGAACAATTTTTAGCTTCAAGGACTTTTTTGGTGATGATGCCACGCGCACAGAGGTCTTGAAAGATAGAGGAGATGGCGTCGAATTTTTTAGTCTCAAACAGACTATGTTCTGTTGCCAAGATGGCAGTTTTGCAAACTGATTTGTAGGGAGCAAGCTCTAGGAGCCATGGGGCGTGGTAGCTGATAGCAAAGGTTGTCCACTGCTTGGTTGTTAGGCGATTGATCAAACTGTATAAGCTTGGCCTAACAAGATTGTCGGTGAGCCAGCGCTTATCGATAGTGATGCTTGGCAAATTGGTGAGGCTGTTGGCATTAAAGTCAGTCTTATTGAGGAGCTTTGGCTGATCGCCAATGACAAAATTACCATTAACTAGGCAGGTTGGTTTGGTGCCTTCAACGGTAAAAAGTATTGTTTTTGGGGGCTGGTACTCGTAGGTTATTTTTTTGATGGCAGGAAATGTTTTTTGTAAGAGTGCCACCAGTATTTCTGGCGACGTGGTGAGCAAGCTTTTTTTGATAATCTGTTGCTGCGTGAAGTAGTTTATTTTGCTGATCAGATCGCTATTTTCTGGGCCGATCATGGTGATGCTGACCTCTTCAGGCGTGAAAAAAGTATGCATCTGTTCTGACCAGTAAAAAAAGATTTTTTTACCGCCAACGACAATGACAGGTAAGCTTACGCCAACTAAGATGCTCGCAATAAGAAAGCGTTTTATGCTTTTTTTTACTGGCATTTTCATGATGGGATTTTCCTTAGCCCCAGACCGTATCAACATTTTCAGCATCAGCCTAGAAAAAAAATCAGTCACACTGCAATAAATGGTGAAGGATACTTTTATATTGATGGAGCTATAGCCCTTTGTTATCATCTGCGTGAGAGCAAGATTAAGGTTAACGTGCCTGTAGGAGGTGCTGGATGTTACGCAAAAAGCTAGAAGATATTTTTATTGAGCAGAATATGATCAACGCAGATCAGCATGCTCAGGCATTATTGGAGCACCAAGAGACAGGAAAGCCTCTTCTACAGATCTATCTTGAAAAAAAGTTTATATCAAAAGTCTCTATGGCACGTGGCTTAGCGCTGCAGATCAACGTCCAATTTATTGAAAAAATTACAGAGCAAATGGCAGATCCACAGCTTTTGGGTAAAGTGCCGCTCAAATTTTTACGCCAGCATGCTGTCATCCCCGTTATGTTTGAAGGACGCAAGACCATTGTGACGGCAAACCCGCAAGACTTGCAGCCCCTTGATGATTTGGCTCTGCTCATGGCTGGTGAGGTGGTTTACGCGTTTTCAACTGACGAAGCCATTAATGATGCGATCAATAAATACTATCCGCTTGAGACCAGCAAAGAGATGATGGATGAGCTGAAAGAGGGCGAGTCTGAAGAAATTGATCTGGAAATGGGGCCGCTAGAAGACAAAGACATTATGGAAATGGCTAACGATGCGCCCATTGTTAAGCTCGTTAACCATATGCTCATGCAGGCAGCAAAAGAGGGTGCCTCAGACATTCACATTGAGCCTTTCGAGCGTGAGCTGCGGGTACGCTTTCGGATCGATGGCAATATGTACTTGCGCCTAACGCCTCCTAAGCGGTACCAGGGCGCTATTGTTTCTCGTATCAAAATTATGTCGAACATGAACATTGCCGAAAAGCGCGTGCCGCAAGACGGGCGCATTCAGGTTAAGGTTGCCGACCGCGTATTCGACGTCCGGGTATCGGTGCTGCCAGCCAACTATGGTGAGCGTGTT
>CAMBZK010000042.1 GCA_945872225.1 candidate division TM6 bacterium UASB124 | reverse complement strand
GATTTGTGTTATTTGGTTACTCATTTGGCAGGAGAAAGTGCTTATAAAGGTTCGAATGTAAATTTGAAAAAATTAAATGATTTTATAAAAAATGCACACCCTTCTGTATCAGCGCGATGTGCTCATTTGTTGGCGCTTATGCGACGTTCTCGTGGTGGCATTTAGCAAGCCCCTGTGCTCTTTGGGTAACAAAGGGGCCTGTGAAGAAGATTTCAGTGTTAAGCAGCGGTTGCTGCTGATCCAGTTTGCACACGATCGTGCAAATTGGTATCAATCGTGCTAAGCAAAAGATTCTTATCAAGAATATAGTTACTAAAGCAGCACTCCGTTTGCATCTGCTGTACGAGCTGCTCAATGGTCCGGCCGGGAAAGCCTGCAACTTTTTGTGCCGCTTGGCTAATCACTTCAGCCGTGATATCTGGTGCAATGGCAAGGGTGATTTCTCTGCGTTGGCCACGCTCTTTAACGGTGGTGGTAAACTGAGTGATGTATTTGTTCAAATAAATATTGAAAATCTTTTCGCGTTCAGCTTGCTCAGGCAAGCCGACATAAATTTGCTCTCCGCAACGGCTATGGATGGCCGCATCAAGGTCTTCGTAACGGTTTGTCGCTACGATTACTTTGCAATTGCGTTGTATTTCAGGGTCGCTCATCAAAACGAGTAGCTCGTCAAGGAGCATGACCACGCGACGATCAGGGTTTTTTTTGCGATCGAAAGCAATTGCATCAACTTCATCAATAAAAATAATCATACCCTTGGGGCTTGTTTTCGCCCAGCCAAAGAGTTCGCGCAGTGCGGCAATGTCTTCCCCTACTGGTCGCTGAATAAGATCGCTACCGGCCATAATGACATAATCCATGCCTGTATTGTAAGCGAGCCAGCGTGCGTAAGCGGTCTTGCCGGTGCCAGGTGGGCCGTAGAGCAGCATGTGTTGAAATGGCAATCCCTTTTCAAAAAACTGTCCGGTACGCTCTGCAATGTGTGCCATGCGTTTTTCTACTTCAGGGGCATAGACCAGGGATGTATTGAGTGTAGGTGCTTGCTCTTCAACCCCAAACCATGAGGTGACGGTTGCTACCGTGCGTTCAACAATCCCCTTGCGTGATGTTTCTTGTGCGATGTCAGGGACTTTATCAAGCTTGCGCTCAATGTAGCTGACAGAAGCTCTTGCTCCGTAAAATGCTGCAGTACCACCAAGTATGGCGATGGAGCCGTATTTGGCACCAGATTTGAGGACTTCGGGGTCGGTTAAAAATTTAAGACGTGCCATGGCGCCTTCATCAGCAATGCTTTGTGTTGCAGCTGCTGTTGCGATAGCGGTCTTACGGTTTTCTTCAGCATTGTAGCGCTCTTTTTCCATAGCCATGACCGCAGAAAACCCGGTGGTAATAATATTGGTTGCGGCATTATCGATTTGATTTGCACGTGTTTGAATACTATCAAGCTCTTTGAGTAGCACTGTTTTTTGCGTTTCAAATGATGCTGGTCCTATTTTACCATCGTCATGTAGCTTGCCAATGCGAGCAAGCTCTTTTTTTATGGTATCCATGCGTTCTTGTGTACGGTCTTCTAAAAAGTCATGCACCGTATGCAGGCCAACCTCGGCTTGGTCTACTTGCCCAAACGTTATATTTTTTGTGTTGAGCTGTGCTGTAACTAGAAGTAAAGCACAAGCGGTGCTTATGATGCGTTTAAACATTACGATTCCTTTTTAAATAAAAAATAATGGTCAATCATCGTGCCGCCCATGGCAATCATCCATACGGATGCACGTAATTCGAGAAGTATTGTTTGTTGTCTTTTGAATGATGCAGGTTCTATTTTGCCCTCATTATGTAGTCTGCCAAGGTGGGTAAGTTCTTTTGCGATCCAATCTAGAAGAAATTTCCGTGGATATTCTGTCGAAAGGTCGGCAAGGCGAGCAAACTCTTTGATTGCGTTGATACGCTCTTCCGTAGGGTCTACCAAAAAATCGTGTACTGTACGCAGAACAACCTTTGTTTGGCTTGTCTGTTCAAACATTGTGTCTTTTGCGGTAAATAATGTTGCAGTAAGCAGGAATAATGTACAAAGGATGGTTATCATGCTTTTAAACACGTGAGTCCTTTAATAACGGTTGCAGTTTTTGATAGGCATTGGCCATGCCAATGAGTGCTAGCGTTCCACTGATGCAAGTATCGCATAAAGCAGTTACACAGCACTTTGTTTGGAGCCAGCTAAAAAATGAGATCTCAAGCCCATGCGCAACAAATGCTTGTTGCTGTTCGGGCGTACTAAATGTTTCTTTAATCATGGTGTCTGTGAGCTGCCCATTATTGCAGTATCGTTGCCATTGCGGGTGCACGACACTGTGCTCATACCACATGATGCAGGCTAGGTTGCACAAGAAGGCTTTGCTAAAGCTTGCGGTGTTTGTTTTGCTCCAATCAGGAACGCAGCCAAAGTAATCAAGCCAAGAGGTACAGGTGTCAAACCAGGTTTGTGGATTAATGGCCTGCAGTACTTGGGTTTTTACCGGCCCTGCAAAGGCGTGTACCATCCCAGGCGTTGTTGTATCATTGGCAAGCCACGTATCAAAATGAATGCGTTTGGCTGTGTGTGTGAATGCCATGCCGGCGACGGTGGTGATGGCAGCAAGGCATACCAGTTGTGCCCAGTGCTGTTTTTGTTTGCAGGCTAAAAAATTGGCCTGCGATAGGCTACCGTCTTGCAGTGCTGCAGAATAAGCCTGCATTAAGAAATGGTGAATACGCATAAATAAAAAATACTCAAGACCCCAGCCCGCGCCAGCGATACCAACAAACGCGAGATCGCCTTTTTGTAGGCTTGGTTTAAACGATGGTGATTTAGCGGTGTTAAAACAAGGCGTGTTGTACCAGCTGTGATACGCTATGCGCTGGTGCTCTTCTGCATGGACAAAGCGATCGATAAAAGTGCGATCAGTAAAATGAGCAGCATGAGCTTCGCCTTTGGTAATTAAGGCGTTGTACACTTCTGGTGAAGCGTAATGATCAACCACTGCTTGCACATTTGGTGCCAGTTGCGTTGATGTTGCCTGCAGGTTTGTGCCCAGCAAGCTGAAAAGAAGAAATATGCGCTTAAACAAGATTAGCCCCACCCAATCGTATGTGTTATCACGGTGAAGAACTAATCTAGCAAGCTGTTTTGAAAAAAATAGTTTTGTTTAAAAACAGAGAAAAAGGCCCAGAATGGTACGGGCCTTCGTTTCAAATAGTATTACTGGGCTGCGCCAAAGTAGGTTTTGAGGCCCTCTTGTGTAGGCTTCATACCCTTTTTACCTTCTTGCCAGCCAGCAGGGCACACTTCGCCAGCAGTCTCAACGTGCTTGAGTGCGTCTACCAAACGAACAAATTCTTCGACATTGCGGCCGAGTGCTAGGTTGTTAATCGATGCATGTTGTACGACATTATTTTTATCAAGCAAAAAGACCCCGCGCAGTGCAACGCCGGCTGCTTCATTGAGAACGCCATAGCTGCGTGCGAGCTCTTTGTTGATGTCGGCGATGAGTGGGAAAGTAATGCCGGCAATGCCACCAGTTGTTTTTGGTGTATTAAGCCAAGCAAGATGGCTGTACGGTGAATCTACGGAGATTGCCATTACGGCGGTGTTGCGTGCTGCAAATGCTGGGAGGTGCTTCTGAAGAGCGTGCAATTCGGTAGGGCATACAAAGGTAAAATTGAGCGGGTAGAAAAACAGTAATTTGTACTGGTTGCTAAAATCAGCGAGGGATACGTGCTTTATCTGGTTGTTAACGATGGCATCGCATGAAAATGCTGGTGCCTGTTGGCCAATAATTACCATAGTTTTTTCCTTTAAGATCAAATAATGTTGCTTGATGCATCTTTGCGAGATGCTCCCTGTAGTATAGAATAGAGCATCGTTTTTGCAAAATGGGTTTTATTTAAAAAGGAAAAGTCATGGAATGTCAACTTGCGGTCATTGGTTCGGGGCCTGCTGGCCTTACGGCAGCTGTTTATGCATCACGCGCTAAATTGCGCACCATCGTGATTGAGGGGCCGCAGCCAGGTGGGCAGCTGATGACAACGACCAATGTCGAAAATTGGCCGGGCAATGTGTCAATTCCTGGCCCAGACCTGATGATCAACATGCGCTCTCATGCCGAGGCTTGTGGCGCAGAGCTGCTTATGGAAAGTGTTACAGCGGTTGATTTAAGCAAGCGTCCCTTTGTTTTGACCACCGATAGTGGCAAAACCATTACGGCCCAGTCGCTTATTGTCAGTACTGGCGCAACGAGCAAATTGCTCAAGTGCCCTGGCGAAAAAGAGTATTGGTCAAAAGGCGTTTCGACCTGTGCAACCTGTGATGGACCATTTTTTGAAGGCAAAGATATTGTTATTGTTGGTGGTGGCAACACGGCCGTGACTGAAG
The DNA here is from genome assembly GCA_945872225.1 of candidate division TM6 bacterium UASB124. GTDB lineage: Bacteria > Babelota > Babeliae > Babelales > RVW-14 > CAIKAH01. The sequence goes on along the minus strand of CAMBZK010000042.1, from coordinate 3,936 downwards.
CAGAGCACCTGACGCACTTTGCTAAATCAGTAACGGTCATACACATTCTTGATGCGCTGACGGCAAACGATCCGATCAAAGACAAAGTACTTGCTCACCCTAAAGCCAACTTTATTTACAGCACTACGGTTGTTGAAATTAAGGGCGATGAGAACCATGTCACTGAAGTGGTGCTTGAGCATCAACAGACCAAAGAGCGCTCGGTGTTGCCGGTTCAGGGCGTGTTTATTGCCATTGGTTTTAATCCAAACACAAGCTTATTCAAAGGCCAATTGGCGATGGATGCCTATGGCTACTTGACTGTAACGAACCACACGCGGACTAGTGTCCCCGGTGTTTTTGCCGCAGGCGATGTTTCTGATTATCGCTATCGCCAGGCCATTACGTCTGCTGGCGTTGGCTGCATGGCAGCGCTTGACGCTCAGGCATTTTTGGCTGAAAAATAAAAGAAACTGATTTGTAGAGGGGGCATTCGCCCCCTCTATTTTTTTGCTTTAGGGTGTTGTAATTGTTGCTTCGTTTAATAGTGCTACTTTAGCAGAGAGCTCCACCTCTATTTGTTTTGTATTTTCAAATAGAGTATTGAGCTCTCTGATCATAGATGGACGACATTGTTTTTGTATGCTGATTATGCGTTTTATCCAAGAAATAATAGATTTAATTTGCGCAGTGGTATCACTTGTTTGCTGATGGGTTGGTCGTACTGACTGATAATGGTTAATGATACGAAGCGATAGCAATGCCATATTGTGTAAGGCTGTTATGCTTCCTAAAGGTGAGACAATGATAGGACCAGGTCTTTGGGGGATGGCTTGGCTCATCGGCACAGTAGGTTCTGGAGCACTGATTTTAGAAGCTGCTTCAAAAGCAAAAAACAGTGCTTTTTCTATGAAGGCAGGTTGCTCTTCTGTTAGCAGTAGATAGAGTTTTGATAAAGGGAAAATAGTGTATATATTAACTGGTGTAGCCTGAGCGATACTGCTTGCAATATTAAAAGCTTTCTTATTTGCTACAAGTTTTTCCATAATGACCAGGCATGATTGATTTCGATCAATTGGCGTTACGCCTTGCTGTATCTTTTCGAGGAGTACAGGGATACCTTCTGGTTCATCTTTCCCTATGCAATGCTTTAGTATTGTAATAGACATGTTCGACAAGGTTTGTTTAGTTTCATCTGTTCTTGGCTGTTCGTTTAATGTGTGCCATATGGTGCCAATGTCACCATCCAGGAAGCTACCTTCCAGCATATGCTGAATAAAGTCACGATTTTTTGTGATTTTGAGAAAATGAGGGTGCTGAATAAGATATAAAACAATTTTAATTGCAAGCTCTGGCAAGATCTTTTTGGTTATTGATTCTTCTATGGGCAGAAAGACTGTTTGTACTGCTTCTAATAGTGAATGAATTTTTGCTAACAGTTTCTCAGTACGGGATTGTAATGGGTTGGTAGGTTCTATTTGCTCTAGTAGATTATTAGCTCCTTGTTGTACCTGAAGTAACATTTGCTTAAAGCCTTCAATGCTGTAACTTTTTGATAATTGATAATCGACAAGATTGGCATTGCTGACACTAGCTTCTAGTCTGGTTACCATAGAGGTAAGCCGTGCTTGCTTGTCCCCAACTTTATTTAATCCTCCAATAGTCCCTTTTTCTAATTTTTTATCTAACAAAAAAACAAGATCGTTTGTGTCAAAATCTGCTTTGGTATCTTGTAAAGCTGCATAATCTTGGGCTGTTAAGCAAGATTGTGCTAGTGTTTTTAAAGGAGTATGACTGTTATAATTATGCTGTAAGTTAACTTTTGCAAGATAGGATCTTGCGTCAAATCGTCCATTCGCTTTAAAAAATATTAAGAGATTTTTTACTATATAGCCATCATTACGGTGTATTTTTTTAATAAGGATGGTTATGGGTAAAAAACTTGCATTGCTTGTTGATAATTGGGCAATAAAATCGGGTATATTTTGATTTTCATTAAAAATTTCTTCAAAAATATACAGCCGTGCATAAGGTCTGTTCTCTGTGATTGGTGGCAACTGAAGTATTAAAGATTTTTGTTCAACGGTTTGGGGCTTTGTCAGAATGATTGGCACATCAACTCGCTGCGCACAATTTAAGATGCGAGTTCTAGTACTGCTTGAAAAATCAAAAGGCTTTCCCTCTAGTTCATGAGCTCTGACGATGCCTTTTGTTAAAATAGCAACATCATCAGAAGCTTTTACGGCGTTAAAAGTTCCAACCTTTGGAATGCGTATAAACGCTTGCATATTTTTCGATTGCGCACCAAGTTTTTTTTCTACTTCTTTATGCAGAGGTTCTAAGATATATCTAATCGGGTCACCTTTTATGGAGCGTTGGCCAAAAAAATCTTCTAATCGTGCAAAGAAATCAGGAAATGATGTTGCTTGTGCCAAGTGAAAATAGCCAGTACCATCATCTTTTTGAAAGATTAAGGAATCGCTGAATGTTACACTCTCATTCATTCCTCGTGTTGCAATCATAAAATTTGCATTAATTGCCTTAAGTTGATCATTAACAAATGATAAGTTAGAGCCCGCAGAAAAGCAGCCTAAATAGTAAAAAAATTGAACGTTGATATCGCTAGTTTCTGTACCATTAAAAAAACTAATTAATTGATTAAAATCCATCATAGGGATGCCGCTAATCTGTGCTTTTGAAGGATCTGATAGCCCATTAGTAGATCCATACATGCCATGCCCTGATGATGCAATGTGCCAAAAGCTAGGATCATCTTTTAGCGGAAGAAACATTTTTTTTAATTCAGGTGTAAATCCATCTGGCCTGCCCAGTTCAGGAATTTCTGTATCAGGCGGGAGTACCGATGAAAGTTGAGTGAGATTTTTTGGATTAAAGCCACAAGCTTGTAATTGTTGTTGAGGATTTTGGCTAGTGGTCGATTCAGTAATTATTTTTTTAGGAATTAAAAGAATAAAGTCAGCAGTATTGTGCTTGTAGCAAACCCAATTCAGATTGCTGAAATCAACAAGAAAAAAATTCATTGAAAGTTCTTCTGACATCCAGAAAAGTGATGCATATTCAGGATTACTATAGGTAAGATTTAGTATCTCGTATGCTTGCTCAGCAGATGTTGCTTCAACGATAGATTTTTTTAAATCATCAGTATATTTAGTATTAAAAGCTTTTTTATATTCAGAAAATGCCTTGAAATAATTTCCAGTCAAAATGATGGGCGATGCTTGTTGGTGAATTTGATATAAAATGTCAAACATGCCACTAGCATCAGCTTTCGTTACATCAAGAGAGCTTAGGTCTAAAATGAGGGATAGTCTATGGGTTTTTCTTGCCATAGATTCTGAGGTAGCAATTCCTGGTACAATTGTAGCTGCTGTATCGTTAGATTTTTCGCCAATGCCAGAACTTTTCCGTGCTTTTTCTCGCTGTCGATAGTTAAGTTTTTTTCTTATAGTGGTTGAGGCGGCAGCTTTTTTTTTACTCGGTGACTTGCTAGCTGTATTGCATGGTATTGTTATCAACAATAGGCCAAGCAGTGTAAAAAATAAATTTTTAATTTTGACCATTACATACCCTATTTATAATTTGTAAAAATTACTATAAGTAAAACTATAGCGGGTTTCTGGTTGCTAAAAAAAGAATATGATGAAACAATTTAATCGCTTCAACACGACTGGAGCTTACGGAACAAGCATCGTTGCTTGTTCCGTAAGCTCCAGTCGTAAATTAGTTTTTTAGCTAATTTGCGCTCTTAACACCTTAATTTTTTCGTCAACTTCAGTAATTTTTCTTTGTATGATTTCAGGAATGGAGCCGCTAGATGGAACCATTGGGATTACGGCAGGAGGGCTTGTTAGTGGTAATGCTCCAGCCCCAGTCGTTTTTATTTCTGATATTCGTCTGTGGAATATGTCTGGTGCTGAAGATGTTGGGAATGCTGTC
>CAMBZK010000041.1 GCA_945872225.1 candidate division TM6 bacterium UASB124 | reverse complement strand
TTTTTTGGTGCAATTTTGAAACAGATACAATATTCTTTGATGAAAGCTCGTCATGGTTTCTCCTTTTTTTAGTTTAAATTAGAGAACACTAATGACGAGCTTTCATCAATTAAAATCTAAACTTTTTCAACTTTTACTAAAGTCCTGTTGATAGAAAATAAAAACTATAGCGGGCGACTGAGTAAATCAGTCGCCCGCTATAGTTTTGTTATTGAGCGTTTTTTGCCCGCTCAGGCATTTTTTAGATAGCTTATTAATTACCGCTTTTTTGTTAGCAGATGGGTCCAGGTTAAGAGGACTGTGCTAACTGAAAGGCTCATTGCTAAGCTAAGTAGTCTTTCAAAGGGGGTTGTAACCCATTCAGCGCCCTGGAGAATTTTAGAGAGAACCACGATGCTGTTAAAGAGCATAAATGCTCCCAGCCCAAAGCCAATAATACGAATCAATTTTTTGTTTAGCATAGAGTTCTTTTAGTTTTTCAACGAAAGTACGACATAAGTAACTAATGTGCTAGACCCAGCTGTTAGAGCAAGTGCTCCGTCGTCGCTTGGCAGCTATGCCGGACAGTCTTTGCATATAAATTACATTACTTGCTGCGCCAGGCGAAGCTCGTTAGAGCGAAGACTGGTGGAGCGAAGACTGGTGGAGCGAAGACTGGTGGAGGCGATGGGAATCGAACCCATGTCCGCTAAACAGTGCACGAAAAGCGCTACATGCTTATCTCTTAGTTATACACAAACCTTTGGTCAAGAGAACCCGGAAGTTTGCGTCGGTTCAGTGCTACACCCGTGCTTACAGAACTAAAAAATCTACACACGGCCGTTTCATCTAATTATACGAGAGTGTCAGTGGATGAACACATCGCCACTCAAGAACTTACGCACTATCTACGAGAGATACTTATGCGTAAGCTGCATTCGTATTAGGAATTGCATTTATTGTTTTTGCAGACTTGATTTACAAGGGCTTCTACAACCTTGGCATGCTCTCCTCGCTTACCATAAAACGTCGAGACCATTACGCCCCCAAAAGATTCAAAGATCGGCACGACTGTGCTATACTGCCCATTATAACGGTTAAATTTACTATGTGTCAATAGCGTTTTGCGCAGGTTTTTGCCCACTTATGTAATCCCCTCAGGGGTGGGGTAAGAATTTTCAACCACCAGCCAGGCAATTTTTTAATGAAATACCACGAATACACGCCAAAAGTAAAAAAACATACTGATCCGCACACGGGTAAACCGATGCCATACAAGAAAAAGTCCCTTGGGCAGCATTTTCTACGCAAGCAGTCCACAGTCGACAATATGATTGCTGCCGTCAAAGTGACCCCTGAAACGTCTATCCTTGAGATTGGCTGTGGCGACGGGTTTTTGACGCGATCAATCTTAGCTCAAACCCCTTGCAAGCAGCTGCAGTGTTTTGAAATTGACCCTGAGTGGGCTGATCTTGTGCGCAGTGGGATTAAGGATCCACGCCTGACGATTACGCTCCATAACGTTTTGGATGTTGATTTTGAGCCGCTCAAGAGCCAGGTGCCTTGGGTTTTGCTTGCAAACGTACCTTATCAAATTACCTTCCCAATTATGTTTTTACTCCAGAAAAATAAGCACCTCTTCACGGAGGGTGTGGTGATGATTCAAGAAGAAGTAGCGCAAAAAATTGTTGCTGCGAGCGGACGGACCTACAATACGACATCGGTCTTTCTGCAGCATCATTTTGATTTTAAGCTGCTTGAAAAAATCGAACCAGGTGCTTTCACGCCACCACCCAAAGTGCATTCTCGCTTGTTGTACTTCAAGCCTAAAGCCCAGACGATTGAGATTCCCAAAGAGGAAGCATTTTGGAAATTTGTTAAATTCTGTTTCAGCTCGCCGCGCCAGACCGTCCGGAACAACCTGAAGTCAACGCATTATCGCGAGCACACGGGGATCCCAGAAGCTACGCTTGCACTACGTGCTCAGCAAATGACCTTTAACGATTTTCTAGATCTTTGGCATTGCTTGCTTTCAAGCGAAAAAACAAATAATATCAACAGCGGTAATCTCAGTTAGGTAGTATATATTTTTGGATATCAAGATGAAAATAACGTGCTTTTTAACTAATAAAAAACCCTTGTCCATTTTTCTGCTGGCTATGGCTGTTGCGTTTGGTAATGCCAGGGCAGCTGTGCCAAGACCGAGCGCAAGGTTTGCTGCTGGTGTTTCTTGTGTAATCTGCAAAAGTGCGTTACAAGAAGGCTCTAAGCAAAGTACATTATCGACGTCTCGGCGCGGAGCTTCTGCTGGTTTTTGCCATGCAGACTGTCTAGCGATAGAACGTCTCGAAGCGGCATTCGGGGCCAACAGGCGCTTGTTTCGTAAGCTTTTTGCCTAGCAAGAGCTAGTCTAGCCAAGTAATTTGCTACTCACCGTTTCCAGTAAAAGTGGGACATGTTTATTCATAAAATGCCCCTGGTCAGCAAATTCATAGTACTCGCCACCAAGTTGATCATGAATAAATTGTGCTTCTGTTATGGGAATATACGGGTCGTCAGATGATGCAAATAGCGCAACAAACTCTTGGTTGCTTTTGATTTGCTCCCATTCCCATGGTGCATCATAATAGCCCGCTAAGCGTTCGCTTTCATAGCCCAAGTCTGTGTAGCAGGCACCAACTAAAACGCTGCCAAGCAACTTATATTCTTCGGCATAACGCATTGCCGCAACAGCCCCAGATGAGTGGCCAACGATGACCGTATTTTTATCACAGGTGAGCACATCGCGCATGTAGGGTAGCCACACGCTTGCCTTTGCTTCGACGTTATCCGGCATGGTGGGCGCTAGGACTACATGGCCTTTTTTCTCTAGTTCAGTTCTGAGCCAAGGGATCCAAAAATGATTACCGGTGCAGCCACCGTTGCCGTGGATGATGACGACTTTTTTCATGGGGCTCCTTGTAAATTTTTATAGGCTGTTTACCCTGTGTCATGTTTATTATTGTGCCAATATAGCGCTATTAAAAAAGAAAACAATGCCGATTTCAGCCCAGGTGATGACCGTCTCGCCGCAAGAGCAACAGACCATTAATTATTACAATACGCAAGCAGAGAGCTGGTTTGAGCGGCACAGTAGCAATCCTTTATATTGGCAGCCAGAGCTAGAGCTATTTCAAAAATATCTTCCCCAAGGAGCTGTTCTCGATATTGGCTGTGGTGCAGGCAGGGACGCAAAGCCATTACTAGAGATGGGCTATGCATACACCGGTATTGATGCCTCTACAGGCCTGATCGAGATAGCAAAAAAACAAGTTCTTGAGGGGCGCTTTCTGTGCCAAAATGTCTTGGATTTAGATTTTCCTGCCGCAAGCTTTGATGGCTTTTTGTGCAATGCGGTTTTGCTACACATTCCCAAAGAGCGTGTGAGCGACGCGCTGCAAAGCATCAAGGCGGTTATGAAGCCTGGTGCGGTTGGCTTTATAACGGTCAAAGAGGGTGTTGGTACACTACTGGAAGAAAAAACGGGTCGATGGTTTTATTTGTACACGCAGGACGAGTTGGCTGCAATTTTACGTGTTAATGGTTTTGCCATCGAGTGCCAAGACAAGCCGCAAAAAACGCCCAACGTGAAGGTGAAAAATGATTGGCTTACCTTTTTTGTACGCGTTCAATAATAGACCTCTGTACTTGTTTGTTTAAGTCTGCTTAGCCTGAAGAGAAGGGTGGCTGAAAAGATTTTGCTGAATAGTAGAAAAATATTGCATTCTACCCCCCCCTCTTTAAGATACAGATAGTAATGTTGTTTTGTCTGTACGATTGTAGGGGGCACGATGGTTATACAAAGAATAACAGTTATTGCAATTATGTTGCTTGCTGTTGGATCAACGGTATTTGCAGTTCTAACGGTAGAGCAAAAAAACGCTCGTAAAGCTGTACTTAGGACTGAAATAACAGCTTTAACGGCTGTTCAAACAACTTTTAATACTTCATCAGCCGCGTTAAGAGGGTTGCTAAGCTCATCTACGGCTAATCTAAAAGGTCGTGTAAAAAAAGATTCTCGTAAACAATTTGAAGCCATTGTAGCGGATCTTGGGCCACTGATTCAAAGTAGCTTAGACGACCGGAATGAAGAGCTTCTAGGGCTTGGTTCATAAAAAAATATTCTTAGCGTGAGGGTGGTTATCTCTAGATCACCCTCAAATTTACGAAATAAATGGGCTGTTGAACGCCCGCAGTGCTTCAAGCGGATTAACTTCAGTAACCTGCTTATTGTTGACCAAGAACATGCGATCGACGTTTTGCAAAATGCTTGGGCGGTGCGAAACAATAATCACTGTCTTGTGGCCGCGTAGGGTTGCAATAGTCTGACGAATCATTGTTTCGGACTCATCATCAAGCGATGAAGTCGCCTCATCAAAAATAAAGATTTCAGGGTTTTTAAGCAGCGCGCGTGCAATGGTAAGCCGCTGCTTTTGGCCACCAGAAAGTTGGCCACCATTTTCTCCTACCGAGGTGTCGTATTGGTCAGCCAGGTGGCGAATGAACTCGTCAGCATGAGCAGCTTTACAGGCGGTAACGATATTTTCTTCAGGCACGTTGGTGTTTGGGTACGCAACGTTGTTTGCTACGGTGTCATTAAACAAAAAGGTACGCTGCCCAACATAGCCGATATTTTTGCGCAGGCTGTTAAAAGAAGCCTTGGTGATGGGCATGTCGTCCATAAAAATATTACCACTTTGTGGCACGCTAAAACCAAGTAGTAAATCGCACAGGGTACTTTTGCCAGCACCTGATGGGCCAATGATACCGATAAAATCACCTTTTCTGATAGTGAACGAGACATCTTTAATGATCAGTGGCTGATAATCTTCGTAAGCGAATGAGACATTGTCAAAGGTGATGTGGTCACGAAAAGCTGGTAGCTCGAGTAAGCGGTTTTGTGTTGCTGGGAATACCGCATCAGTGAGCGCGAAGATGCGATCAGCGGCAGCAAGGCCATACTGCACATCAGAATAAACGTTAACAATTTTTTTGAGCGGGACATAGGCGAGTAGTACGGCAGCGATGAATGAGGTAAGCTGGCCGGCTGAGATAACGCCATCAAGTACTTGGTGTGCGGCGACGTAAAAAATAACACTGCAGCCTAAAATGGCGATGGCTTCGATAATTGCTGGCAGCGCACATTCGATATTGGCGCTGGTCATAATCGCGTCAAAGCAATTTTGTAAGCGATTTCTAAATCTGTTTTCTTCGGTGTGTTCGGCACTAAACGCTTTAATTTCGCGGATCCCGACAAACACCTCCTGGAGGAGTGAGCTGATCAGCCCAAGTTGTTTCTGAATCGATACCGAGGCATTTTTACGGGCTTTACCAAGGCGCTTAATGGTGAAGGCCATGAGGGGGCCGATAACGATCATCAAAATGCCGAGCGTTTTGTTTTGGTACACCGCAAAGCTAACCAAGCAGAAGGCTTCAAAAAAGCTCCGAATGCCATCTTTGATCGCCGATGTCGCGGCTTGCTGCACCATTTGCACATCGTTTAAAAAGTGCGACATGAGCATCCCGGTTGGGTTTTTTTGGTAAAACGAGAGAGGGTAATTAATTAACTTTGAAAAAATATCGCTGCGTAAATCATTGATTACTTTGTTGTTGACCCAGTGCATGGTGTAGCTTGAAAGGTACATCAGTAGGCCTTTTAAGAAGAACACTGCAACAAAAGCCAAAATAAAGGGCATGATCAAATGGCTGTAGCGATTGATGAAGACCTCATCAACGGTGTGCTTGAGGACATAGGTTGGCGCTGCTGAAACGATACCAAACAGTGTCGCTGTAACCAGTGAGAAGGTTAGTGTTTTCCAATAGGGCTTTGCGTAGCGCAGCACGCGTACTAATGTGTTCATACAAAAAATTTGATCAATAAAAAATTAGCGTTCTGACATTCGTGTCACTATAGCACAAATGCTTTTGCTCGGCTAACGAATCTATGCTGGTTACTGCACTTTATAAATTTTGTGTTTACCAACTTTAATGATCACATCTTTTTTGAGCACGATCATTCCTTTAAAGTCAGTTACTGTTTGTTCATCAACATCAACAGCCTTAGCTTCAATTAAGCGTTTGGCATCGGACGAACTAGCAACAGCGCCGAGGTGTTTGAGAATATCAACGATCCAGGTTTCGACGCCAATGAGTGCGGTGCAATCAGCTGGTGTAGCAGCGCTGTAATCTTGCTTTTGAAAGAGTGATTCAAATTGTGTTTGCGCTTTAGTTGCATTATCAACTGACCAAAAGCGGCTAACGAGCAGATGCGCCATGCTTTTTTTAACGTTCATGGGATGGCTGGTGCCAGCAGCTACTTCAGCTTGCATCGCCGTAATTTGTGCTTCAGTTTTGCCACCAAGCAAAAGCAAATAGCGCCACATGAGCGTATCAGAAATTGACATCAACTTGCCGTAGGCTGCTTCAGCTGATTCCCAGAGGCCAACATAATTGCCATAACTTTTTGACATCTTTTGTACGCCATCAAGGCCTTCGAGCAGTGGCATGGTCAAAATGCACTGTGGCTCTTGTTGGTAATGCTCTTGTAGGTGTCTGCCCATGAGCAAGTTGAAGGTCTGGTCCGTGCCGCCAAGTTCAACATCCGCTTCTAGGGCGACTGAATCGTACCCTTGCATAAGCGGGTAGAGCAGCTCGTGCATGCTGATGGGTGCTTTTTCGGCAAGGCGTTTTGAAAAATCTTCGCGTTCAATAATTTGAGCAACCGTGACTTTTGCGCACAGCTTAATTAAATCGGCAAAGGTCAGTTTTGCAAGCCACTCAGAGTTGTAGCGGACAATTGTTTTTTCAGGATCAAGAATCTTGGTGACCTGCTGAAAATAAGTCTTTGCATTGCTTTCAATCTCTGCTGGCGTCAGTGGTGGACGTGTTTTTGAACGGCCGGTTGGGTCGCCAATAAGGGTGGTGTAGTCGCCAATCAGAAACGTAACCTTGTGTCCCAAGTCTTGGAATTGGCGGAGCTTGCACAGCACCACCGCGTGGCCAAGGTGCAAGTCTGGCGCTGTTGGATCCATGCCAAGCTTAATGTTGAGCGGTTTGTTTTTGCTTAATTTTTTTACAAAATCATCGAGGGGAATAATGCTGTTTGCGCCACTTTTTAGTATTTCAAGGGCTTCTTGTACTGGTGTGTTCATAAATAAGACCCTTTAAAAAAAGACGCTGAAAAAGAAACTTTTAATCACAGCAGAAATGACAGAAAGGGTGCCAAAAAATACATTGCTGACACCAGGCGCAAAAAAGAGCACGAGCATAATGAAAAATGAATATTCCTCAAGCCAGTGCAAAATGTGCTGCTTGTTGTATGGAAGGACATAGCGCAATAGCCTGCCCCCATCAAATGGTGGGAGCGGGATCAGGTCAATGACGCCAAAAAATATGGCAATGCTGATGAGTGTTTTGAAAATTTCTAGCAGGCTCATGAGCATGTTTTGCGGCATATTGAACTGTAAGAGCAGTTTGAGCATGCCAACGCTGACAAAGGCCAGCAAAAAATTACTGAACGCGCCAGCGAGTGTGGTAACGACGCCACCCAATCGATAATTTTTAAACCGTGAGTCATCGATGTGAACGGGGTAGGTCCAGCGCACGCCCATCATCACGAGCATGATCAAGAGGACGGTGCGTGGGATAGCGCTTGAAAAGAAGCCGGCGATAATGAAAAAGGCGCCAAGAATAATCATGAAGCCGATGAGGTCGATATGCGCGAGGGGGTTGAGGGTTAAAAAGCCGTCTTCTTCGCCGGTGGTGTCACCAACAAGCTTGGCGAAAAGCGCTTGAATAAAGCCGCGCCAGGTGAACAAAATAAGAAACACGGGTAACAAAATAACGACTTCGCTCAGCGCTGCCAGCAGTTGGCTTTGTGCGCTGAGTGAACCAGGAGAAAATGAAAACATAGTATTAGCATCCATAATAGGCCCTTCTAGTAATGGCCATGAGCATAAAATATCTTTGCCCAAGGGTCAAATGGAAGTGGGGGAATGGGGGTAATCGCATTTAAATAGCAATAGCATAAGTAGTTCTTTTAAAATTGCTTGATGCACAGAGAAGCTATTTGTTTCCGCTCATCCTGAGCTTGTCGAAGGACGCGCCACAGGCGTTGGAAAGTGGAATTTAATGCCATTTTTATCTTGCTATATTTCGACTTCTCCCGCTCTTCTAGGCCTAATGGGGCATCCTTCGACAAGCTCAGCAGGAGGGGGTTTTTACAATTATCATAATTTGTATTGTGCTTAACTTCCTAAAAACTTAGCAATGACGGCATCCGGCAATAGATTTGCCAAACGGAGCGCAACCGAATAGAACCATGATGGCTCAATTTGTTTTTTCCCTCCAAAAACCTGATCTATGATGTAACGTGCTTCGTCATCTGCTTGATGCTTAAAAGGTATTTGTCCTTGAAACATGTCGGTATCAACGGGGCCAGGAAGG
>CAMBZK010000040.1 GCA_945872225.1 candidate division TM6 bacterium UASB124 | reverse complement strand
ATCCACAGTTCGTACTGGATTAACCCAGCAAGCCATAACAAAGATGTATTCAATCTGTCCAAGTCACTCCTTCGCCGCGAAATAAGAACGGCAAAAAGCTTGGATATTGGCTATTTAGTTCTTCATGCTGGCTCATCAAAGGGCTATCTTGCAACACCTGAAGACCCATTGGCAAAAACACACGGGCTCAAAACCCTGGCTCGTATGCTGAACACCCTGTTGAAAAAAGAATCTGATGTCACCATTCTCCTAGAAAATGCCGCCCACGGGAGTAAAACCCTGGGAAATGACCTTAATGACTTTGTTCAACTAAAAGAATATCTCGATTTCCCCGATAAAATTGGTTTTTGTCTCGATACTGCCCACGCCTATGCTTACGGCTATGAACTAGCCCCGATCGACCCCTTTTTAGCCTTTGTTGACCAAACCATGGGCCTGAATAACCTGAAATTAATACATTTTAATGATTCAGAGAATCTTTTCGGCAGCATGCAAGATAAGCATGCCTCCCCTGGCCAGGGTAAGATTGGACAATCTATATTATCCCCCTACCTTCACCACAAAGCCCTCAAAAGGCTCCCAAAAATCATCGAAGCCCCCACGGGAAGCAAGCAAAACCTCCTCCAGATCGTTGAATCAGTCAATAACTGGTAATGACAAACTGACATTACCAAGCCATTTGCCCTGCGAAATTGTTACTTCATACTGAGACCTATATGAGACATTTTAATAGGAGGTTTCACTATGAAGTACGTAACAAAGAAAATAGCGTTATCAGCGATTCTTGCCACGCTAGGGCTTGTCGTAAGCAGCAATGCAGGCCAAGTAGCACAAAAGCCCCATTCATTAGATAATATCGGGCAAAAAGCATTGGTAACCTGTCAGCAATTATCAGGCAGTCTAAATGAAAACGATATTCTGGCTGAGATGAAGGGACAGTGGACCCTTATTATTTATGCCAGCAGGATAAAAGCTATTGCAACGAAAATCGGCAAATCTTACCAAACTAAAAAGAGTATGAATGGGAAACCTGTAGATAATGCAACCATACAGGCGATCCTAACAAAAGCAGTCCCAACACTTAAAACACTAATCGTACAACTTCTTGACCTGTCGGAAAACCAAGCAGAAATTTTTTGGGCAGAGCACCGCGATACTATTATTGCCAGCCTAGAGGCTGAATTGCATAATTGCCAGGTAACGCAAACAGAGGGTACTTATATTCTTAACCTACTCAACCAAGAGCATTTTGAGCCCTTTATTGCAATTCTTGGAAACGCCTTAAAGAAACATCTTAACTCTGCACCAGCTCCAGACAAAGCAATGGTAACGGAGCTACGGAAGTGTATTGCGGCCAACCAGGGATAAATAATAATACAGTGAGCTAATTTTTGCATAAGAGCCTTTCAAACTGATTCTGCTGCTAGACATACTCAATAGCTCTGGTAAAATAGGAGCGTTCTCTAACAATTGGATTAAATTCACCTATTGCAGACAGAAAATAAAAATCATTATTGTTTAAACAGTTTCAGGACTGAAAGGCTCATGCCACCATGAAGACTTTATTTGATAAATACGCTATTTTTCAAGCCGGCGGCAAGCAATACCAAGCTATCCCTGGTAAAACATTAGCGCTCGAAAAATGTGACGGTAGTGCTGGTGACAGCATTCTTTTCAACGAAGTTGTAATGCGCAAAAGCGGCGACAACAAGTTTGAATTCGGACAACCTTTTGTTCAAAATGCTACTATCAAAGCGAGCATTATTAAACAAACCAAGGGTCCAAAAGTAGTTATTTTTAAATTCCAACGCCGCAAAAAGCGCAGAACAAAGACTGGTCACCGTCAACCAATGACCGTTGTTCGCATCGAAAGTATCTAAGTTATTCATGACGAAAAAATGCTCCTTTAATGATCTTGGCCTCTCCAAAGAGTTGCTCGCAGCCGTTGCCGATTTAGGATTTGAAGAAGCTTCACCCATTCAGGCTGAAGCTATTCCTGTAATTCTAGCCGGCCATGACGTGATCGGCCAAGCTGCAACAGGTAGTGGAAAAACCGCCGCCTTTGCAATCCCTGTGATTGAAAAAGTTAATCCTGCGATCAGAAAACCTCAAGTGTTGGTCCTTTGCCCTGTGCGTGAGCTTGCTGTGCAAGTATCCGAACAGTTCATCAAATTCAGTGCTCACAAACGTGGCGTTGTAATCCACCCTGTCTTTGGTGGACAACCGATTGAGCGCCAAATTCAAGCGCTCAACCGTGGTGTACACATTATTATCGGCACACCAGGTCGTATTCTTGACCATATCAATCGTCGCACCATTGACCTGAAGACTATTGATATTGTAGTCCTTGACGAAGCAGATAAAATGCTTGATATGGGCTTTAGAGATGATATCGAAAAGATTCTCAGCCTCGCTTCATCACGCAAACAAACACTTTTGTTCTCTGCAACCATGGCTCGTGAAATTTTGGGTCTCGCTAAGCGCTACCAAAAAGACCCTGTGCACATTAAGGTTTCACACGAACAAGTGGATGCGCCCGCGATTGAACAGCTTTATATTGATGTTGAAGCCAATAGAAAAGTTGAAACGGTTGCTCGCTTAATCGATCTTTATAATCCTAAATCATCAATCATTTTCTGTAACACGAAACGCCGTGTTGATGATTTGGTAAGTGATTTAAAGACTCGTGGCTATGATGCTGTTGGCATTCACGGCGACATTACCCAAGAGAAGCGTAATCGTATTATGATGCGTTTCAAAAAGGGCGGTGGTGAAGCTGACATCCTTGTTGCAACTGACGTTGCTGCTCGTGGTATTGACGTTTCACACGTTGAGTGCGTTTTCAACTACGACATTCCACAAGATGAAGATTCTTACGTTCACCGTATCGGTCGTACCGGCCGTGCTGGTAAATCAGGTACTGCGTTTAGCTTAGTGTCTCGCCGCGAGTTCTACTCGTTTAAAGATATTAAACGCTACACAAAGGCCGTGATTAAACGTATTGAAATCCCAACTGATAAAGAAGTTGAGACAACACGTTACGCCAAAGTAATGGACTTGATCAAAAAAACTGTCAAAGATAACAATTTGAGCCCGTATGCCCAAGTACTTCAGGAATTGTTGCAAGAAGATTATGCAACACTTGATGTCTGTGCAGCTTTGCTTAAACTGTACGCTGACAAGAAATAATTTTTGAGGGCACTTGCGTGACGCAGGTTATTGTTTTGATTACCCGATCAATGCAATAATAAGCTGTCAACTGCAAGTGCCCTTTTTCCTTTAATCAGATGGTTTTAAACTATGAATACAAAACGCATTCTGCTCTACTATAAATATGTTTCTATCGCTGATCCTCAAGCCATCATGCTATGGCAACGTGAGTTGTGCACGGCGCTAAACCTTTCTGGCCGTATTGTGCTCGCCACTGAAGGCATTAACGGCACCGTCTATGGAACTATTGAACAGACTAATGCGTACATGGTAGCTATGAATGACCATGAGCTCTTTGGCAACATAGATTTTAAAGACAGCCTGGTTAACGCCGAACACGAATATTTTCCTGGCTTGCAAATTAAAGTTAAAGACGAGATAACTAACCTTGGCCTTGACGTTAACGAAGTTAGCACTGCTCACGGTGGCAAACACCTCAGCCCTGCAGCATTTCACGAAGCAATCGCCCAAGCTGGCCAGAACACTATCGTCCTCGACGGTAGAAATCAATACGAAGCAGCTGTTGGCGCTTTTAAAGATGCGATTGTGCCACCCATCGATCATTTCAGAGATTTCCCCGGTTATATCGATCAAAATCTTGATCTGTTCAAAGATAAAGAAGTTTTGATGTATTGCACCGGAGGCATCCGCTGCGAGCGCGCCTCGGCTTACCTTAAGCTCAAAGGCATTGCCAAAGAGGTCTATCAACTCGAAGGTGGCATTCATCGCTACGCAGAACAGTTCCCTGATGGTTTTTTTAGAGGGAAAAATTATGTGTTTGATGCCCGCATCGCAGTCCCCGTCAATGATGATATTTTGGGCACCTGCGCTCTTTGTAGCACATCCTGTGACGAGTTTACCAACTGCTTGAATGCCAAGTGCAACAAGCACTTTATTGGCTGTCCCGCTTGTGTAAAAACGCTTGAAAACACCTGCTCTGAAGTTTGTTTTCAACTGGTTACAGAAGAAAAAGTACCGAAGCGCCCCATGCGTCAACGCATTGACCCATCGCTCAACAACCAACCAATTCTATAAATTTTAGGTTAACGCCTAAAGAAGTTTCAGTAAAAAAGCCCTGCAAAAATTTGCAGGGCTTTTTTACTGAGAAAATTATACAAGCGCTAATTTCAGGAAAAAGCGGTAACCTCAATTTCCATAGGAACACCAAATGGCAAGCTTTTAACTACCATTTCTTCGATCATAGGCAGCTCTTCTGTATTTCGCGCTGCCTTTAAATAGGGTAGTAACACTTGTTCAAAAATAGCTTGCCTAGCTTCAATCGTTGAGGCCGGATAATACAACGTTACTTGAGCAACATGTTGCCAGTCAAATTTGGCAGCCTTAAGCAATGCATCATTGGCCTGCAATGCAAGTACCGTTGACTCCAACACATCAACCGCCATGGTGCCATCAGCCTTGCGTGGCAGCTGGCCTGAAGCAAAGAAAATACGCTGCCCATTTTGCTCCGCAACGCACGCAGGAGAGAACGGGCCTACCGGTGCTGGGGCATCTTGTACAACGACTGGCGCGACTATGACGCCATTACCAACCACATCGGCTTGCGTGCTAATCAACCCAGCATCATCAACCGCACTGGCCACCGTCACTCGTGCAGGAAATTGCGTTAGCCAAGTATCTTTAAGGTACTGCTCGTACACGGCATTAAATGCTTTAAAATCAGCCATATCTTTTAGCAACACGTGCACACGTGCAACCCCTGCCCAAGCGAGATCATTGCTTTTGAGCATGCCCGTTAACCGATCTAATTCAGCTTTGGTAGCTGTTTCGATCGCATCAGCTGGCGCTACAACAACCGTATTTGCAGCAGATACCGCGCCCATAGAAACAACAAATAATCCAGTAACCCATAATGTTTTTACCATGAACTCTCCTTCTCTCTTTTTGAACCACTAATAATTGATTTCAATATTTTTATCCAGCCGCAAGCTGTTTTACATATTCCTGCTCTTGGTACAAGCATCGAGCTAACGAATCAAGGCACAGAACTGCGGACTCAAAATCAAGCGGCATAGCAAAGCCAACGGTCTCTAAACTAAAACTGGCTGGCAACAGGCAGCGTACCGTTAAATCTTGATAGCCAACCATCGGCTGACTGCTCACTGCAAGGCAAGAGCCTGCTACTGGCTTAAGTTTAAGCCATGAATCAATCGTATCTTTTGTGTTTGGTCTGCGCCACCTGCCATCTGGCAATTGCTTTTTTGGGGCATTAACCAAGACCATAGGGACCTGGCGCATAGCATCAGGCAAAACCATGTGGTCGTAAATTACACGCATAGCCTGATCTTCTGTCGCTGGCAATATGTCTGGCTGCCAACCAGGCTGCATTGGGCAACGATCTTGATGCGAAGTAAATGAAGCAAGATCCTCATGAGCAGGATAAATATCACGCTCGCCAACAAGTAAAACCAAGGTCTTAAAGCGTGCCCCCATTTGCCACAATTTAGCTAAAAACCCAAGCCGTGCTCGCATCGCAAGAATAGTACCGCCATGGACCATGCCATAATCATATTGCTGCTTTTGCGGCAGTATATCGTCAATTAAGCCAAGCTTTTTGAACAGTGGCTTAAGCTCAGGCATGCGATGCGCATACACGTCATCAAGCTCAAACCGCTCCACACCAGCCGGCCGCAACCAGGCCTGCTGCGTTTTGGCAACAACATCATCACGTGATGGCTGAGAGGAGACACCAGTAGCCTTGAGCAGTGTTGCTAAATCTACCGATGGAACACCCTGCTGGTTAAAAAATGGACTTTTGTACGTATCAGTCGCAATGCAGCCACCGCAAGCAGCAAGTAAAAGTAACAGCCAACTAAATCTACGAATCGTAAAAACCATAATGTTGTGCACTTTCTACAAGAGAACTTTAACACTTAGTAGCAAAATGAGGACAAAGGCAATCGCCAACAGGTTAAAGTAACGGTCAATAAACGCTTGAATACGTTCACCCCATTTGTAAATCAAGCCTGCCAACAAATAGAACCTAATCCCGCGACCAAGAATCGAAAACAAAATAAATGACGGCAAGCTCAGATGGCAAAAACCAGCTGAAATCGTTACGGCTTTGTACGGGACCGGCGTCAGAGCCGCGATCAGCACTGCCCAATGCTCATAAAGCACATACTTTGCTGCAATGCTATCAAACACTGGCTGCGAAATAAGGTGTTGCACAATCCAGGCACCAACGGTATGCCACATCACCGCGCCAATGGCATAGCCAAACAAGCCACCAAGCACGGAGGCTATGGTTGCTAGCGTAGCATAGTAAAAAGAGCGTTTTTGATGCTTCACGCAGTACAAAATCAACAGTGGATCGACGGGAATTATAAGCACAGAGGCTTCAATGAAAAAAAGCAGTACCAGCCAGGCACTCGCCCAGCGTGACCCTACTTTACTCCCCATCCAGTCATAGATGCGACGAATTATATTCATAGCTACCTAGCGGTAATGCGCAATATTAGTTTTTTGCTAACAGATTTTTCAAATAATCCTCGATGCCATCAATAGCAACGCGCTCTTGCTGCATCGTATCGCGATTGCGCACAGTAACCTTACCATCAGTTTCGCTATCAAAATCGTAGGTAAAGCAAACGGGCGTGCCAATTTCATCTTGGCGGCGATAGCGCTTACCGATGGACCCACCATCGTCAAACTGTACGCGATAGCCTTTGGTTTTTAAATGTAAGAATATTTTTTCAGCCTGCTCAGAGATTTTACTTGAAAGCGGCATAATCGCTGCCGTGAACGGAGCAATTGCAGGATGTAAGCGCAAGACAGTACGCGTTTCACCATCAACTTCGTCTTCATCGTACGCATCAAACAATAGCGTCAAGAAAAGACGGTCAACACCGACCGAGCACTCAACCACATGCGGCACATAAGAGCTCTTGGTTGCATCATCAAATACGCCTAAATCTTTACCAGCGTGTTTGCCATGTTGCGTCAAGTCAAAGTCGGCTCGATTTGCAATGCCTTCAAGCTCTTTCCAGCCAAAGGGAAAATCGTACTCAACGTCAATACAGGCTTTGGAATAATGCGCTAGTTCATCAGATGCGTGTGGGCGGAGGCGAATGCGCTCTGGGGTCAGACCAAGCTGCATAAAAAACTGCTTTCGACGCTCAACCCATAGCTCAAAAAAGCGGTCTGCATCTTCACCTTTGCAGAAAAACTCCATCTCCATTTGCTCGAATTCGCGCATACGAAATAAGAACTGTTTTGGGGTAATTTCATTACGAAAAGCTTTACCAATCTGTGCAATCCCAAACGGAACCTTCACCCGATAGCTGCTCATCACGTTTTTAAAATTGATAAAGATCGCTTGTGCCGTCTCTGGCCGCAAATACGCAACACTGGTCGCATCGGCCATCGCACCAAGCTCAGTTTTAAACATCAGGTTAAATTGACGAACACTCGTCCAATTTTTATTACCACAGTGAGGGCAGTTTTTTTCAAGATCAACGTCATCAGCACGATAGCGTTTTTTGCATTGTAAGCAATCGACCATCGGATCGCTGAAATTGTCCAAGTGACCAGAAGCCTTCCAGACGTCGGCACTGCCAAGCAATGAGCCATCAACAAGGACGACTTCCTCAGCAAAGCTCATCATGCAGGTAAGCCACTTATTCTTAATATTGTGCTTAAGCAGTGCGCCCAATGGCCCGAAATCATAAACACCATTCAAGCCAGAATAAATCTCTCCTGACTGATAGACAAAACCACGCCGTTTACACAGCGAAACTATCTTTTCAAGCGTTGCCTTTGACGATGACATAAAACCCTCAGTGCTCGTTAAATGTACTATTTTCAATATGATTCCCCGTCTTAACGGGGGCAGGCGGCATGTGCCGCAGAAAGAAAATGTACCGCGATTTGCTGTTTTATGCAATCAGCAGGTGCATTACAATGATTTTGAGGTAGACAAAAAGTGCCACATTTGGTACCATGTAGAAGTTCAAATTGCCCCTATCGGGCTGCTTGTCAGGTTTTTCATCTTACTGTTCTTACCAATGTAGCACTCGTAGCTACGATCCAAATAAATCTACACTCATTTTATCTACGCAATTTTAGTTTATCCCTTTTTGCATGAAGAGGAGCTCCCATGTGCAAAAAAAATCTAGTAACACGCATCTTGTTAAGCGTTGTATTACTGTGCTCATCAGCACAAGCAGTTGTCACCACACCACAATACCCTATGCCGCTAAACAAATACATCAGCGACTATGTCGGCGTTTTGCAGCCAGAAGAGACCAGAAGTCTTGCCACCAAGCTTATTGCCTGTGAGCGCAAGCTTGGCGTAGAGTGTGCCGTTGTTATCATCGATAGCGTGAATCGCTATGCACCAGCCATGCGTTTTGAGCAATTTGCTACGAACCTGTTTAACCAATGGGGCATCGGAAGCCGCTTCAAAAATAATGGCGTCTTATTGCTTGTTGCGCTACAAGATCGTGCGGTACGTATCGAGCTTGGGTCTGGCTATAAAATAGCCCACAACAATATTGC
>CAMBZK010000039.1 GCA_945872225.1 candidate division TM6 bacterium UASB124 | reverse complement strand
ATTAGCTAGCTTTCGGTACTTAGCATCAAGCTGCACAGCTCTTTGTTGTGGTACTTGTGCAACTTTTTGTATTTTATCAGCTACAACAACTCTCGCTTGGTCCTTTTGCGCAAGAAGCGCACGGTGCACCTCAAGCTCTGCCCTAAGCTTACTAAGCGTTTGTTCCTGAACACTAACTGCAGCTGGCTTTCCCGTAACCCAACTTCTTACGGCACTGACAAAATTACTCTTTTTTTGAGGCAATTGCCTCTCTGCAGTATTCACAGCAAGGTACACCTCGCCCCAGGTTTTTAGCGCTGCTTCGTGCTCATCTTTAGCTTGCTGCTGCTCAACCAACAGAGCGGCATGATCTTCATAATTTCTTTGATCTTCTTTTGCCGCCCACTCTTTTTCACGTGCATAAGTATCCAGCACTTCATGGCCTGCCGCTTCTAATTCTTGGCGTTCACGCGTGGCATTAGTCAGTTTACTTTCCAAACGCGCAGTATAATCCTGAACACGTTCAGCGGTTATTTCTGGCAGGCTGAAAGAAAACTTATCAGCAGCTGTAACAGCGGGGCGCACTCCTTCAACACTAGTCCGCGATCCACCTGGCAATTTTTTTGGATTGTGCATACTACCCTGCAAAAAAACCTGCAGCCCAAACAAACCAATAACCAGTAGACCTATTGCTCTTTTTTCCACTATCCCTCTCCCTCTCCCTACATTATCACAGCACTAAAACCGTTACTTATTAATGAGGGCTGGCGAGTGCGCCAGCCCAAAACTAGTTTAAAATCACTCACCAAGATTGGCCTGGCTTTGGGCGGGCTTTAATATCTCATAGGATTCATTAATCATTTTAAATTTCGCCTCGGCTATTTTTCTTTCAGTTTCTGGGAGGGCTCGTGTCTTATCAGGATGCAGCTCTTTAGCAAGCCTGTAGTAGTTTTTTTTGATTGCGGTTTGCCCTGCACCAACAGCAAGTCCAAGAGCCTCTAAAGCACCAGCCTGTTTCTGCTTTAATGTTTCAGCTCGAATGTTTTGATGCAACTCTATTTCTGTATATGCTCGTGAAATATTATATGCTAACTCACTCTGTTGACGCTGTTGATATGGATTATACAGCTGAGGACGCTGTAATAATTGTAAGTTGTGCTGCGCCTGAGTAAGCCACTGGCTCAACTCTGCTATCCTGCCTTCCGCTCGCTGTATTTTTAAATCAGCTTCATTAATTTTTGCATGCCATTGTTGCACCAAGGCTTGCTCTTCTTTGGCAAGCTTTTTACTCTTCTTTGCAGCCAGGGCCTGCTCTGTATCTTGCATTTTCCGTTCAACGTTTTCTAATTTTAGAACAGCGGTAAGAGTCTTATCGCTTAAATGGTCATGGGCTTGCTTAGCACTCTTAAGAGCCGATTCAGCATTTTCACTCAACCGCTCAGCCTCTCGCTTGGCATCTAGCGCTTTTTGCATATCCGCCGCTTTTCGCACTCTTGTGGATGTATCTTGGGTCGCCTCACTTAGTTTCTTTTGCTGTTCAACCAACTTGTCCTGAAGTTTTTTATTCACACGGCCCAGCACAATGTCTTTTAAACTTAACTCTTTGTCCAAAACCGCGTTGACATTTTCACGGATATTCGCAATTAATTGGCCTGTTGCTGCTTTTTTAAGAAGACTACCACTTCTTTTATCTATTTTTTTCTGAAGGGCACCCACCCCTGCTGCAATCTCTTTTTGCTTTTTGGTTTTAGTGTCTATAACTCCTAGCTCAATCCCAAGATCGCTTTCTGTATCTTTGATAGCATCAACAGCAGCTTTATGAGCCGATAGTTCTCTAGTTTTATCTTCTAGGTCAGAAAGCCTACTCTTTAGTTCTGTACCGAATCCATCTGCTTCTGCCTTATATCTGGCCTTTTTACCTGCTAATCTTGTTTCATACGCAACAACCTCAGGAGCCCGCACCTCTGGTACGATTGCAGCCGCACGATCAGTAGGCTGCCTTGCTAGGACTGGGCTTCGCATATTTGCTTGCCCTGCTGGAGCGTCTCTAAGCATAAGCACTGGAGAAGATGAAAATGCAGGAAAAGTCCCCACGGTTGGCGAGCGGTACGTTGACTGCACAACACCCTCTGCATCAGCTCGTGCTACCCCGACCAGTCCCGCCCCTTCTGAGGGAGTTGTCGCAGCAGGGAGATCTCGTTGCGGTTCAAAAGCGGGCGTTTCGGAACGACCAAGCCACTCTTGCGCAGACAATTGACCTTCAAGGGTTTGACGCTCTGCGGGCGCTTCACCACGAGCACCTGGAGCATCAGCTCTTACTGGCGCTTGTGTATTAATTATCAAATTCGGTTTTTTTGAAGTCGCCACCACTCCCTGAACAGAAAGTCGGCTCCCCTTCGATGCCCCATAAACATCTGGCACCGAAACAATAGGCATCAACAAAATGGCTATAGCAAAAAGTATTCTTACATCTTTTTTAAGCATGACCACTCCCCGAAAAACTATTCCCCATTCATCTACGCGCAAGAGCGCTTACCCCCATTAATTATGGCAAATCGGGCGAGGCAAAAACAATCAACGACAAATAAAAATACCTAATAGAAAAATTAACGATGCCGGACTATCAGAAATATTGCACTGCAAACCATACAGAGCCTATGCTGCATGAGCTATAAAACCCCTTACCTAATCAAGGAGCTCGCGATGATTGGTACAATGTTTGCCCGTTTAAAAAACGGTTTTGCCATTATGGTCCAGGCATTTAGCTTAATGCACGAGCACAAGGCATTTTATTGGTTTGCCGGACTGCTCATGTTTTCTTATGCAGCCATTATGGGCGCACTGGCAAGCTGTGCCGTTTATCTCCTCCGCGGCACAACCTGGACACATACGACGCAAACAGTACATGGCACCGTTTATCACGGTACCATTGAACCCACGGTCATGCTTAATTTCATCAGCAGCTTCCTCATGATACTTCTGGCACATGCACTCTGGAAAAATCTACTCGAAATAGCGATCAGTACCTACGCTGCTGCGGCTATGCACCAAAATTATAGTCAACTGCACATGAGCAAGGCATTGTGGTCAGCTTTGAAAGCTAGCTGGTATGTACTCTGCTGGGTGTTGTTTGATACAACCATAGGATTAGCTATTGGCGCCATCAGTGGCAAGCGCGAAAACGATAGATTTTCAATTCTCGATGCCATTAGGCACATGGTTGGCAGCTTGCTCTCCATGGCTTGGAGCGTCTGCACGTTCCTTGTCCCACAAGTCATCGCGTTTGAACGTAGGGGCGCTTTTTCAAGCATTAGAACATCGTTTGCTCTCATCAAAAAGACTTTTGGCGAAACGCTTTCAGCCAATTTTATGTTTAGCTTTTTTTACAGCGCCATCGGCATCGTGGTCATATTGCTAGTTGCGCTCTTTGCACCGCTGATTACGCAAGTAACGCAAGCAAGCAGCTCGTTGCCCCTATTTCCTGTACTGATTATCAGCTTAATCTTGTGCCTCGCAGCCTTTGCCTCAGCAGCCTTAACGGTCGCACGCATTATTTTTAAAACGAGCGTCTATTTTTATGCCAAAGATAACGAGTGCCTTGGCTTTGATGCCTCGCTGATTACCCAAAGCTTTCGGTAATTTTGCCTAAGCTGCAAGCTGTGCTAAGCTGAATGCCTGAAAAAATGTACTGCAACCTCAGGAGCATGCTATGAAATATTTAGACCCAACCATTGATATTGCGTTTAAAAGGCTTTTTGGCAACCAGGCACACAGCAACATTGTTATCAGCTTTCTCAACAGTGTCCTTGACCTAAGAGGCGAGCATCAGATTGCATCGGTCATCATCACCGACCCATACAATCAACCAGACACCCTGCAACTTAAGATGAGCATTGTAGACGTCAGATGCACCGATCAAAAAGGGCGCCAATTTATTGTCGAACTGCAAGTTGCCTACCAAGATTTTTATCTTGAGCGCAGCCAATACTACACCTCACTCGCTATCACGCGGCAGCTACCAAAAGGTGGTCGTTACCAAGATCTCATGCCCGTTATTTTTATTGGGATCCTCGATTTTAGCCTACTCGACAGCTCTGGCTACCTCCACACTCATCTCATCACCGATAAAGAGACCAACGAGCACGCTTTTCGGCATTTATCATTTACCATCATCGAGCTGCCCAAATTCAATAAGACCATTGACGAAGTTGAAACCATTACCGACAAATGGATCTACCTACTTAAACACGCATCAGAATTTGATGAGCCTCCACAATCTTTTGTAGAGCAGGCTGAATTTAACGACGCATTAAACCTGCTCAACCAGGACACCTTAAATAAAAAAGAGCTTGCCGCCTATGATCGGATTGTTGAAAATATGCGCGCAGAGGAAAATAATCGCTCAACGTACATGCGCTTGGGACTTGAAAAAGGCCGCGAACTTGGGATGGAAGAAGGCCGTGAGAAGGGTCGTGAAGAAGGTGAACGACAAGCAAAACTTAAAATTGCTAAAGCGTTGCAAGACACCATGCCTATTGAACAAATTGCCCAAGTCACCGGATTTTCTGTTGATGATCTGAAAAAGCTCCTGAAATAGCCGTTGCTGATCGATACTATAAAAATCAACTAGTCAATTTTTATACAATATACCTTGTGTTCAATCCGCTCTTCCTGCCACCTACGCCCTGCGTGGCTTCGGTGCCCAGGGAGCCTGCCCGCCCGCCATAGCTACGAGTGCGCAGCACGATGAGCGACGGCTGGGTCGAAGGACGCCGACCGAAGGTCAAGGAAGAGCGAAATATTTTTTTTGTACTCATATTTTATCTTCATACACGCTTATCAGTTTTCACTTTGCACGCACCCGCTCTGCTACCCCTAACAGGGCATTCTTCGACAAGCTCAGGAGGAGCGGGAAGTAAGTCGCAATCATCTGGAATCTGAAAGCCAAGCCCTGAGAGTCCACTAGTCAAACTAGAGGGTTACGTCTCTTAACTTAAATAGCTAAACAATTTGCTGATCGATACTGTAAGCACTATTTTCGCGATAAGCATGTCCCACGAGCTGATTCATGAATTTTTTCACTTGAAGCACATACTGGGAAGACAAATCAGGATTATCTCTCAAATCGACGCTTGCATCAAGAACCAAGACGGGGATCTGGGCAATCCGTGGATCGATGCCCTCGCGCGTGATCATAAATTTTTCATGCCAGTCATGAAGCTGCTGCATGTACTCCAGCGTCACCGCCTCCTCACCCTCACGAGCACGCTCACGAAGCCTGGTAAAACAGGCCTCTGGTGACGCCTGCAGGTAGATAAAACCGCGGGGTGGCTTGCAGGTGTCCAGCACCATAAACTCCATCCATTTGAGGTAAACTTCCCATTCGGTCTTAGTAAAGAAGCCTTCAACGTGGCCATTTTTAGCAAAGCAGTAATGCCCCGAGTAGACCGACCGCTCCATCAGGCTGGCTGGCTGAGCATTGGCCTGGTGGTAGGTATGCTCACGCACACGCGTCATCATGGTCATAGTCTCCATGGTATAGGCCCAGCGCTTTGGCTCTTGATAAAAGTTGCCCAACAGCGACTGCCCATGCATCTGAAATGCCCAACTATCCACCGATTCTTGAATAACAGCAATTTCCGGGGCGTGCTCCTGGATTAATTTCAGGAATGTCGATTTCCCTACGCCGGTGTTCCCCTCGAGAATAAACATAGTGCCCCTTTTTATGACGCCACCCGCTCTTCCACCCCTGACGGGGCGCCCGTTCGACAGGCTCAGGGTGAGCGGGAAACAACGCTACCTACTTTTTATGACCTAACGGATTTTTGCGCTCAAACGAATAATAGTATAAACTGGGGAACCCATTCTGTGAATGGGCTCAGGCCTCATTTTCTGGTGCTGTTGCACAATAACCCTTATCGCGAAACTAACCATGACAATTAAGACACCCAAAGACACAACAAAAGCTAAAACAGGCGAGCTGCTCTACGGCGCTCATGCCATTATTGAAATGCTTAAAGCAAAACGCCGCAAGCTCATTTCAATTTACACCACCAAGCCTTTGCCAAAAGCGTGGGAACGCATTGAACGCTTCCTACCAAAATTTGTACCCAACATTCAGTACGTCAGCCGCGACATTTTAGATCGCATGGCAAACACCACTGACCATAACGGCGTTATTGCTTGGGTCGCACCATTCAAATATGCAACAGAGCTACCAGACCCTGCAAAAAAACCATTCATTCTTTTGCTTGATTCCATTCAAGATGTTCGCAATGTTGGCGCTATTTTGCGCTCTGCACACTGCGTTGGCATTGATGCCGTTGTCATGTGTAAAACATCAGCTGCGCCAATGAATGCTACCGTATTTAAAGCATCTGCGGGCCTTGCCGAGTACATGGAAGTGTTTATCGCTCCGTCAATGAAGCATGCAGCACAAGAGCTGGGTAAAGCTGGTTACAACATGTACATGGCAGTGCTTGATGGCAAAGATGCAACAACGGCTGAATACAAAACACCAGCGTGCTTAGTTATTGGTAACGAAGCGGTTGGGATTGCAGCTGATGTTAAAAAATTAGGCAACCCTATCACCTTGCCACAACGCTCAGCCGATATGTCGTTTAACGCATCGGTTGCTGCCGGCATTTTGATGTTTATGATTAATGAAAAAATTAAGTAGTTTTCCAGCGGCTCTTTAGCATCCGTTCGCTCTTTCTTGGCTTTCAGCCGGCGCCCTTCGACAAGCTCAGGGTGAGCGAAAACAAAACAGACAACTGATTGCTAAAAGACAGTGGTTACCTAGAGTAAAAATTAAGATTTAAGATAGTGATTGCCTTTAAATCAGAGTATCTGTCCCCGCTCACCCTGAGCTTGTCGAATGGGCGAAGTCCCTTAGGACGAGAACGAGTGGGCAAATAAATTAAATGAGACCTAGATGAGAGTCAGAACCCTTTTAAATCCATTTTCATGCCGCCAGCGCTTTGACCGG
Source organism: candidate division TM6 bacterium UASB124 (assembly GCA_945872225.1). Classification (GTDB taxonomy): domain Bacteria; phylum Babelota; class Babeliae; order Babelales; family RVW-14; genus CAIKAH01. Next base: position 1,867 of record CAMBZK010000039.1, on the reverse strand, counting down.
GCTGACTGGCATACAATGTTTCCACAGTTTCAAAACAACCTCAATGTTGAAATCGGCTTTGGTACCGGCAGCTTTTTGGTGCACTACGGCAAACAGCACCCAGACCAGCACATTGTCGGCTTTGAGATTAGAAAACGCTTGGTTCAGCAGGCACAGGATGCTATCACTACAGAAAAGCTCACCAATGCACTTGCCATTGATGGTAATGGCCAAATTGGCCTGGAAGACATGTTTGCTGATGCCAGCGTTGACCGTATTTTTATTTTTCACCCAGATCCATGGCCAAAACTGCGCCAACAAAAGCGCCGCGTCGTGACCCCAGCGTTTGTGCAGCTCATTGAGCGCAAGCTCAAGCCTGGTGGCAAGCTTTATTTGGCTACTGATGTCGAAGAGCTTTGGGCCTACATGGTAGATATTGTTGGCACCGCTTCAACGCTCAACCCAACAAACGACTTGCTCTTTTGGGAGCAAGACTACAAAACACGCTGGCAGGAGATGACTGAAGAGCAAAACCGATCACGCTTTTTTGGCACATTCAGCAGGCAATCAAACCCTGAGTAAAAAAATAGATACTTATCGACACCAGAAGGACTCCCATGCTATCTTATTTTACCAAACGCAAAGGGAGTACATAATGGAAAAAGCGCTTTTATCACCACGTCATAAATTTAACGGTAACATCCTTCTTTTTTATGCATTCGACGTGGGTGACGCTATTAATTTGGATATGGTTAAAGAAAAAGGGCTGGTCAGCTCGTGTGTTGTTCCACTTTCAACGTACTTTAAAAATTACCACATCCCTCTTGCTTTTCGCATGACACCTGATGAGCCCAAGCCAGGCAGTAACAATGCAACCAATGCTAGCTGCATCTCAAGCAAAATACATCATTTTGGGGTTCTTTCCTTTTGTTACCGCATTCCCTTTGAAGAATCGTTTGATGATCTTAAGGTACAGATGATCGAGATCAAAAAAAGATTTGATGAACTCGCAGAGATTGATGCCAAAAGCACCTTCAAGACGATTCTTTCTGCCATCAATCAGCCACGTTTTTACAGCCTGAAAAACTCATACTTCACCATTCAGGTGTACCCGCTCAAGGGGCAACACTCCCCCGAAGAGTTCAAAACAACCTATGGCAGCAAGATTGCGTCGCTTTTACGCCTTGAAGTTTACAACCTGTCAGACTATCAACGCGATGAGATTTTGGCTTCTAGCATTGGGTACTACGGGCAAGACCTTATTATTGTAGATAGCGCAGCATCCTTCATATATGATGACGAATATTTTGAACCGCTCGAATTTTTCGAATCTGCCAATATCCAAAAGCTTGAACTGCAAGACTTTGACCGTGTTTTGGACCAAAAGCTGAACCATTTTTATGCTCAAAAAGCATACAAAATTCCCTTCAGCGCCTATATTCCCCTGGTGAGCCAGCAAATCGAGCTCCCTGTTTCCCGCCTGGCAAACCTCCGGGTAGACATCTCCGTCATCACTGAGCGGCTTGAAAACAGTATCAAATTGGCAGGGGATGAGTACTACTCTAAGCTGTACTCCATGCTGGTTGAAAAAATGTCGATCCAAGAGTGGCGCGACTCAATTAATCGTAAATTAGCTATTATCAGCGATTTGTACCATGTCTACCAAGACCGCCTCGACACCATCCATGGCGAACTGCTGACCGTTGTAATTATTATTCTGGTTGCTCTGGAAGCGTTTTTGGCAATATGTAAGCACTAGTGCTTACCAGTGATCCGCTGCCGCCTTTCAACGCACGATAGCCACGAAAAAAGCGGTCAGCCATTTCAACCGCATACCTGGAGTGCCCTGCATTTTCAAGCAGTATCACCAGCACAAGCGGGCTACCCC
>CAMBZK010000038.1 GCA_945872225.1 candidate division TM6 bacterium UASB124 | reverse complement strand
TTTTTATCTTTTTTCATAGCGTTTCATGTTTACCGTCTCAGGATATTTTTTTTGGCGAAGGAGTACGATTATCACGCAAAGCGAGCAATGGCGATTTTTTGAAAAAGTAGCGTCCGGTGAGTAAATCTTCTTCACGAACAATTTTGTCTACCGAGAGCACTGCATAAAAATTATCATCGGTTCTCAGGGTGATGTACCGTGTTTTTGCACTTTCTTTGATTGCGCTACGGAAATCTGCCAGTGTTTTTACTTTAGTTCCGTTTACTTGCTCAATAATTTCACCAGGGCTTAAAATACGTGCTTTGAATGCTTGTGAGTTTGGCAAAATATTGGTCACAATAAGTGCAGGTTCATGCTGCTGTTCGATCTTGCCAAAGCGTACCAAGTCAGGGGCAACGTTCTTGAGCATGAGCACGTGATTGATGGTGAGGGGCATAATAACCATGCCGCCAAGCACTTCGTAGTCAATTGCTTCTGCTTCAAACTCTGGATAAATCATACGAATTGGGGGCAAGAATTTAGGTTCGAATTTAAAGGTAAACTCTTTACGTTCGCCTTTGCGAAAGATGGTAAAGGTCAACTGGTCACCCACATTAAGCCGGTTTAAAAACTCAAATAATGATGCTTTATCTTCGCTCCATGGCACATCAAGGTCGCCATACATGTCAATGCGGTAGCCATTTACCTCGTAGAGCATGTCATCTTCTTTGATGCCTACGCTTTCAAAGAGCGTGCCTTTAAATACTTTTGCAATGTACCAGCCGCCGTCACCAGGGTTTTTGAGGTAATTAACCATTTCAGGGGTTGCCGCGGTGAAGAGGCAGCCAAGCGTTGGCTTGCGCAAGAGTTTAACATTAGGCAAGTCTTTGAGGGCACTTTTGACTTCGTTGATTGGGATGATGTACCCAACGTTTTGTGCGCCTGGAACACCACATGAATTTATGCCAACCACTTCGCCAGCTGTGTTGAGCGCTGGCCCACCAGAATTACCTGGGTTGAGGGGTGCGGTGATTTGAATGAATCCTGAATTACCAAGTCGTTCGCGCCCACTAACAATTCCCAGCGTACTTTTGAGGCGGCTTTGCCCGAGGGGGTAGCCAATAGCGAGTACCTCTTGTGAGCGTAGAATATTGTCTGAATCGCCGAGGGCCAGGCACGGTATTTTTTTTATTTTGGCTTTAATTTTTTCTTGAGCTTCTGGAGTAACGCGTAGGAGTGCGATATCACGCTCTGGTGCAACGCCAATAATTTCAACGTCAAAGCGTTCAAGGCCGAATGATGGAATCTGAATTTCTACACTGCTTGCCTGTGCGACTACGTGATAATTTGAAACAATATCGCCTTGGTTGTTAACAAAAAAGCCACTGCCAGAACCTTCGCGCTGCTCGGGTGTTTTATAAGGCTCCAGTAAATTAAATTCCGAAACATGAGCAAATACCTGCACAACGGTGTCTTTTACTTTTTTTTGCACATCAAGCCAGGTGTTACGTAGTTCAATAGGACCTGCAAGTGTTGCTGCATCGGTATGTTTTGGCAAGTGGTGTGTCTTGCTGAGTACTTCCAGTTGAGCAGCAAGGCTTGATTGGTGTTTAATGAGGAAGAGGCCTGTGCCAAGAGCACAGACAGAAAATATCAGCGACCCAGTGATACATATTTTTTTGGTAATCTGGTTCATAGCAAGCATCCTTTTTTTTGCGTGGCGAGATTTCAGTGTATCAAAAATTAATTTTTTGGGGTATGAAATTTAAGCCAAAAAACGCGTAAAAAAATATAAGCAAAATAGGCGAAGAATCCCCAAAGAAGAACATTGATCAGACCCATAGTAATTACGAAGGCAACGGTAACCCCAGTAAAGATGCCATAGGTATTGCGTGAGACCTGTTTGAATGTTGGACAAGCAACATTGCTGGTCATAAGCCAGGCAAGAAATAAAACGAGCGCAAGTAATGCGATGCTTGCGCTGCTCGAAAAATAATAACGTTGGTATGCAATTGCTGTTGTTGCTAAAAAGCAACCAGCAACGGTTGTGGTAAGACCAATAGAGAAGACCGTTTGTTGTTGATGTGTAACATTAAAGCGTGCAAGCCGTACAATGCCAGCAAGTAAAAAAATCCCGCAGGCAATAAATCCTAAGCTGTGCAGCGTATGAAGCTGCCAAAAATAGATGAGTAGGCTTGGTGCCACACAAAAAGAGACGGCATCACAGAGCGAATCAAGCTGCGTGCCGAATTCGCTCGTTACTTTCATATAGCGCGCAATACGGCCGTCTAGGCCGTCCATCAGCGCTCCTAGCAAGATAAAGTATGCCGCCGCGACGATATTATCTTGTGCGGCAAAAATAATAGAAGCAAAACCAAAAAACGCATTTCCTAGCGTAAAAAGGTTAGGAATAACACGTAGGCCATGTTTTAATCGTTGGCGAGTAAAGTGCAAGCGCAAACGCCTTCTATTGCGAGCAAACTTACTATCAACCTTAGTTGTTACTCCCATCAATCTCCTTATTTTGCCACACTAACGCGGGCATATTTGATGACTTTGCCTTTGAGGGCGTATCCTTTTTCAAGCACTTGTACAATGTCACCACTGTTGTGGTTAGCGCTTTCAACATGCATTAATGCTTCGTGGATTGTAGGATCAAAAACAGTGGTATTTGCAACTTCCTCGACGCCAAGTTCAGCAAGTTTTTTTTTGGCATTTTTCAAAATAAGTACAAAGCCATCTAGCCAAGCTTCCTGAACGCCACTTTGTTGTGCTGCTGTTATGGCACGATCAAGATCGTCAATGACCGGCAACAAGCGTTCAATAGCGTCGGCTTGAAAGTTATGAGCGAGATCTGTTCTCTCACGTTCAATGCGTTTCCTGAAATTTTGAAAATCAGCATTTGTTCTCAGGTAAAGCTCTTTGTAGTTTGGCTCATTTACTGGAGCTTCTTCAGGCTCTACTAGTGTCTGTTGCGCTGGATCTTGATTTGCTGGTGGTGGAGTTGTTTCGTCGATAATCATAAATACCATCTATAAAGCAAAAATTGAGTTGGACTATACGTGACATTCTGCTCGCAGTATAGCATAAAAACAAGCTCATCAAAACTATCGATCAATAAATAATCATGTCTGTTTGTCAATTGATTATGGGTTTTTTTTCTCAAGCTCAATCATCATGAACCAGCCACAACGCTGCCATCCAACAATACAAGCCAAAGCGTATGCTAACCATTGAAAAGGCTTTGATTTATAATAAAGCAGATCATGCTTTGTGGCTGGAGCGCTAAGACTTTTGATGGTCACTGGTTGTGTGGCTATGATTTTTTTTATTTCTTTAAAGGTAAAAGCTTGCGTCCCCAGGCTTTCTTGGTGGTGGTATAAAACTTTTTTTACCGATTTGAAAGGCTTACCTTTAAGAAGGGCATGATTAAGGTATTGATAGAGTGCAAACAGTGAGCCACGATTATAGATCATGAGCTTAATGGTCCCGCCTGGTTTGGCAACACGGATAAGCTCCTGAAGGCCTTTTTCTGTGTTTGGGGAGTGATGAATAACACCCCAGCAATAAACCAAGTCAAACATATTTTGTTCATACGGGATTGCTTCTGCATCACCAATTTTAATCTCTTTAGCCATGAGGTCGTAGAGCATTAAGCGATGTTGTACGTGAGCGATAGCTTCTTCTGTTAGGTCTATGCCGTAAGCATCTGTACCAGCGCGTACCCATTGCAAAAAATCAGTACCAGCGCCGACCCCAACTTCTAAAATGCGTTTACCGTGGAAGCGCGTAAATTGTGCAAAGGCAAAAATTTCTGATTCTGTCGTATAGCGAAACGTTTCGATCGCCTCGAAATATTCTTTAGAAAATTTTTTCAAATTAATAAATTCAGTGCCACAAGCGGCGGTGTTCCAGTATTTTTTTACCTCTTGCTTAAGGGCCAAGGGGTTCATGATGATCTCCTTTTAGTATATGTGCGTATAATTGCGCAATTTGATTACTTTGGTGAGGTAATGAAAACTTTTCAGAGCAATAGGAATAACCAGCTTGCCCCATGATTGTTCGTTTTTCTTGGCTGCTTAATAATGTTATGAGGGCATGAGCCCATGCTTTTGTGTCGGCAGTTGCAACAAGCAGGCCGGTGACGTCGTTGATAACGAGTTCATCAAGTGGCGCTAGTCGTGAAGCAATGACGGGCTTTTTCATGAAGCCAGCTTCGATGATAGGGCGAGCAAAATGACCAACGGTTGCCGGAAAAACAACGACATCTGCAGCGGCCATAGCAGTTGGTACATGTTCAATTGGTCCAAGAAGAATGATATTGTTTGCATGCTTTTTGATGGTCATCGTTACTTCAGCAGCATAGTGTGATGATGGGCTGCGGAGTTTGTATTTGCGCGGTGCATCAGTTGGCATATAGCCTGCAATGAGAAGTTTTGCTGATGGGATATTCGTAAGGACTTTTTCAAATGCTTTTAATAAAGGTAGTGTTCCCTTTTCTTGCGAGGTGCCACCAACAAAAAGAATACACGAAGCATTGCTTAACTGGTGGGCCGAGCGAAAATCGCTAGGATTGATTGTATAATCGAAGCGATCTACAGGAACCGCATTATAGATAATTGATAATTTTTTGCTGGTAATCCACGGTTGTCCATCATGGTGAGAAATGGCTACGATGCTTGTTGCAAATGTTCCTACGCACCAGCGAATAAATGCTTTACGTAGGCCTATATAGCCATCAGCAAGTGGTTCTCGAATGTGCCAGACAACGGGAATATTCATAAACCATGCGGCTGCACCCCAGGCAACAAGCGAGCTGGTATTAAGATGAACGAGGGCTGGTTTTTCTTGCCGGTAGAGCCGGGGAGCAATAAAAAAAAAGCTTACCAGCGTGTGCATTGCAGCACGAAATAAATGATGGCAATGGTACCATTTAAAATGCCAAATTTTAGTGTGTGGAAAATCTTGCCATCCAAGGGGGCCAAGCACAGGAATATTATTTTTTTTGAAGAGCGCTAGCGCATCAGAGTCGTGTAAAAATGCTACAACGGGCTGATAAAGCGCGCTGGGCAGCTGTTGTATGAGGTACAATAAACTAAGAGGAGCACCGCCAAGGCCTTTGCCATGGTGGATAAACAAAATTTTCTTACGGTGCTCCATAAAATAACCTTACTACCAAATATTTGCATCACTATGTGATGTGAAAACATATTGATTACTCATGGGCTTGTCATAAGGTGCATTGCTATTGCGGCCAATGCAATAATATGAAATGCCAAGGGCTTGCATATCTTCTGGGTTAAAGCAGTTGCGGCCATCAAAGACAACTTTGTCTTTGAGTTGTAAGCATTGTGACGGAATAGCTTTAGTAAATTCTTCCCACTCAGTGAGCAATACAAGAAAATCAGCTTGTTGTAATACTTGTTGGCTATTGTCGGCATAGCTGATGTGGTTGCCAAATATTTTTTTAATATTTTCTGTTGCAACAGGATCATACACGATGACATTTGCTCCTTGTTCAAGCAGCTTTTTTATGACATCAATGGATGGTGCACTACGGATATCATCAGTCTCTGGTTTGAATGCAAGACCCCAGATGCCAGCCGTTTTTGTAGCGAGCGCAGGGCCATAATGAGTTGAGATACGATGGCTAAACCAAATACGTTGCACATGGTTAATGTTTTCAACTTCTTTAACAAGTGTCATCGGATAGTGCTGCTCCATGCCCATTTGTACCAGGGCTGCAACGTCTTTTGGAAAACAACTACCACCGTAGCCAATGCCAGCGTTTAAAAAATGAGCCCCAATGCGGCGGTCTTGAGCCATGCCGTGTTTGATTTGATGGATATCAGCACCAAGCTTATCAGCAAGGTGGGCAAGTTGGTTCATGAAGCTAATGCGTGTTGCGAGCATGGCGTTAGAGGCATATTTAGTAAGCTCTGCTGACGGTGGGGTCATCACTAAAAATTGTTTTTCAGTCGTGAGAAAAGGCTTATACAAATCGTATAGAGCTTCTGCTGCATGTGCTGAATCTACACCAACAACAACGCGGTCAGGCATTAAAAAATCATTGACGGCATCGCCTTCTTTTAAAAACTCTGGGTTTGAGGCAACGTCAAATGAAATAGTAACCCCTCGCTCAGTCAATTTGCTTGCAATAATATTGTGCACTTTAACGGCGGTGCCGACAGGGACGGTTGATTTATTAACGATGATGGCGTGCTGTTGTAAATGTGTTCCAATCTCGGCAGCAACGTTTTCTACATATGATAAGTCAGCGGCACCGTTTGCTAAAGAAGGAGTACCAACACATGAAAAAATAAAGGCTGGGTTGTCGCTTAGAGCTTCTTGAATCGTGCTGGCAAAGTTAATAGTTTTCTTGGCTAGCGCATCTTTAACAATTGTATCAAGGTGTGGCTCGTAGAAAGGGATAGTTCCTTCGAGCAGCTGATTAATTTTTTCTTGGTTGTTATCGATAATGGTAACACGATTGCCTTTTTGAGCAAAACATGCACCGGTAACAAGCCCAACATAACCAGCGCCGACGATGGCAATTTTCTTCATCCAGACTCCTTTTTAGGGTTTCATGTGGCTTTTCTATGTTTCAAAATGTCCATCCAACAGGCGTATGTTTGTTCAGCAATAGCTTGGTGAGAATATTTTGTCTGAGCGTGCTTGAGTCCTTGTTGCGCGAGAGCGTGCCTTAATCCATCATCTTGCATTAAAGTCTTTAATTGGGCAAGTAGAGCTTGGGCATTTTTCTGTTCAAAAATTAATCCAAAAATATCAATGACGTGTGGAATCTCGCCAGCATTGCTGCCAATAACGGCAACGCCACAGGCCATTGCTTCAATAATGATATGTCCAAACTGTTCACGCCAACAAGGAGTATCATATGAAGGAAGCACGAGGATATCCATACTATTGATTAATCCTGCAACTTGCTCATGCGGAACAGGGTCAATAATAAAGCTGCGTTCGTGTAAATTATGATGAATGATTCCTTGTTCAAGGGCATCTTTATGGCTGCCTTTGCCAACAAAAACAAGGTCCCAGTCAGCGAAAAAATGCGCTAAATCGGCAAATGCTTCAAGGAGTGTGAGCATGCCTTTTTCTGGCGTGAATCTGCCAATAAAGCCAATCCGTTTTCTCCCACTGCGCGGCTGAGGGTCAGGCTTGAAAATATCCGTATCAACACCAAGCTGCGGAATAACGTAGATTGGTTTTAAAAATTTCTTTTTCTGTAAAATGTTTCCTGCATCGTGATTGCCGACAATAGCGGCATGGGCACTGGCTAAATTGAGCTGTTCAATGGGTCGTAGTAAAAGCTTATGCTTGAAGCTTTCATGTTGTTCCCAGTTGACCCACGTAAAAAAAAGCGAGGTAATTTTACGGTTAAGCATTTTGCTTATGATATTTGCCTGAGCGTAGCTCATTGCAGAGCATCCTTGCTCAACCTGAATGAGTGTTGGCTTTGCTTCGCGTATAATTTTATAGAGTTGATATGTTTTATATGAATACAGTAACTCATTGCCTGTTTTACGTGCATTAAGTGCGACAAAGCGGCAATTTGGCAGATAGTACTCATCGCTTATCTCGGCAACATGGTTAAACAATGTTGTTGGCCATGTCGATGGAAAAATTATCGTGATATTAAGTGCTGGATACAGCTGAGCAAGCACAACCCATTTTTTACGGTTGATTGGCGAGATGTACGTGTGGCCTATTATTACGATGTTCATAATGCATTCTTTCATCAAGATCACGTGCCTCAAAATGCTGTGCTAGCTCGGGGTAGGCAGTAATTAATCCCTCTTTAAAACGAGCATAGACGGTTTGCTGGGAAAACTGTTCTGCAATAAGTTGCTTAGCGTTGAACGAGAGAGCTTGCGCGTGATAGTGATTAGAAAGAATCGCGTGTGCATGCTGTACCATAGCTAGATCGTCGTTTATTGGAACAAGATATCCTGTGGTGCCATTGATAACATAATCTGCCGTGCCTCCGCAATCAGTTGAAACAACAGGCAAGCCATAATGCATTGCCTCTAGGCCAACAATACCAAGTCCTTCTTGATAAGAGGTGATGAGCATGAGTTGTGAGCGTTGGTAAAATAAGTGTAAGTCTTCGCTGCTTACTTGCCCGGTAAACACAATACGGTGAAATGAGCTGAAATGAATGAAAGGGAAAAGTGTTTCAGCATCTGGTTTCATACCGACGATATAGAGTATAAGTTTATTGTTAAGCTCATAAAGTTGTTGAAAAACACGTAGAAGCATCGCGATATTTTTGCGTGGGTCGCTAAAGCGTCCAACAGCAATGACTGCTTCTTGCTTTGGTTCATCAATAAATTGGTATTTGCTTTCATCAATAGGATAGCCACAACGGACGACGTGATCTGGTTTTGTGCTATTTAACTTACTTAAAAAATCTTTTTCGGCATACAGGCTATAAGCCCAGATGTATGAGGCTTGCTGTAAAATAGTACGCTCTAGTTTATTCATGGGCTCTTGTGCAAAGTAGTCGATGCCAGCGCGGATGCCGCGTAATTTTTTTGCACGTTCTGCACGGTCTTCTTGGTATGACGTAGCGACCCACATGACGTATTTTTTGTTAAGCATTTGAGCAGGATGAGCAGCAATGCACGTGCCACTGACCACAAAAATATAATCAAAATCTTTTAAGTAGGTGGCCCACATCCGCTTAGTTAGCCTGTAGTGCCCAGGCTCCCAAAAAGCCCAGCGCGCACCAATCTCTATGCAATTCATACCAAAATACGAAAGGGATTGTGCCGTTGCTGAGAATTTTAATTTTTTTAGCTGCATAGCAACGTCTGGCTCAAACCCTAGGAAAAATACCGTCGGCTCAAAGTATTTGCTCACAAATTCATAGGCAACTTTTAAACTTGATAAAACGCCGCCATAGTTATACGTATTGCGGATGGTCAGTATGGCAATACGGGGCTTTTTTATAGACATAAGTGGTAGCAATCAGGTAACGGTGGTTTTGGTGGCAGTAAAAAAAAGATCAGAGCTTAGTTTTTTTGCATTGATGATGCCGCTGCGCCTAAGCAG
>CAMBZK010000037.1 GCA_945872225.1 candidate division TM6 bacterium UASB124 | reverse complement strand
TATCCCCGAGGGCGCTTCTGATGTATTGGGTGCCCTTGGTTTTGTTAATGCCGCTTGCGAAATGGTTGCACAGTGCAAAGACCTGCAAGAGCCTCTTCCTGATACTATTTATTTACTCACTGGCAGCTCTGGATCGGTCGCTGGTTTTTTAGTTGGGCTTGATTTAATGGCCATCACCACAACGCCAGTTATTGTTGCTCTTGGCCCTGATGCGTATCCAAATCAACAACGCGATAAGATCGAAAAATTGTACGCCGCAATCATGCAGTACATGACCCATCTTGATTTAGGAATGCGCACCTACAGAGCGCCACAAAACACCGTTTTGTATCGGCACGGATTCACAGAAGCAAGCCACCAAGAACTTACCACCGCAGCGCCACTGACACAAAAAACAATCAATGCGCTTACTGGCTACTCGCTCGATCCAGTCTATGCAACTAGATTGTGGACAGCTTTTCTGTTAGATTGCCAAGATGGGAACAGCCCAGGCAAACGCGTTATGCTTTGGAATACTGGCCAGCTTACTAAATCTGAACCCGTAGGAAATTAATATGATTTTTACTCGCTACTCATTAGCACTAGCGTTTTTTGTGTTGCACACCTGCACCGCAGCATCACTCTTTCGGGCGTATCCAAAGCTAAAAAACACACTGCCACACGTCGAATTGTGCACCCTGCCAACACCCGTACGAGCGCTCACTGATTTACAATCGTATCTCGCTCACAACAACAAGCTCGCGTCAGAAACCACCCTTTTTGTTAAGGATGATAATTTTTCAACCGCAAGCTTTGCTGGCAACAAACCACGCAAGTTAGAGTTTTTGCTTGCTGATGCAAAGGCAAAGGGATGTGAAGACATCATCACTACCGGTTCTGCTGGTTCAAATTTTGGTTGCGCAACAGCAATATTTGCTAACCAATTAAAATTTAAATCATGCACCTGTATTTATTCGCCACAGATCAATACCGCGTACTTGTTGCGTAACGCCTTTTGGGCAACACGCGCTGGGGCACAATTTATTATTTGTGCCGATCGCACAGAACGAAAAGCCTTATGTGATGCAGCTGCACAAAAAGCGGCCGAGCCTAATGCAACCTCTTATTTTATACCTGGTGGCGGATCAAATGCGCTCGGCACGATTGGTTTTGTAAACGCAGCATTTGAACTGAAAGAGCAAATTGACGCTGGCCAAGTCCCATGCCCCGACGAAATCTTTATTACCTTTGGCAGTGGTGGCAGCGTGACAGGGCTACTCTTGGGGCTTAAAGCTACTGGTCTGCCATGTCATGTGATGGCAACCTGCGTAGTAAACGATCCAGATAAAACAGCTTATGATGATATCAAACAACTCTTCACCAAAACAAATATCCTTCTTCAAAAAAATGATCCCTCATTCCCCCTCTGTAATCTCACACCGCAAGATGTAACTATCGACCATGATCATTTTTATGGCGCCTATGCACAAATAGGCGAGCCAGAAGCTGATGCGATCAGGGTCCTTGATGAGACAGAAAGTATCAAAACAGATGGCACCTACGCGGGCAAGACATTGACCACCATGCTCGACAGCCTACCAAATCTTGCCAATAAAAAAGTACTCTTCTGGAACACTTTCTGTAGCGGCTTGCAAAAGACTGCACTTGACGATGCATGGCTCCCGTATTTTGATGGCACTATCCCACTACAAGACTTTGACCAAGGAATTTAGCTCGTGAAGCAACAACTGATTGGTTCGCATATTTCAACAACTGGTGGCTTACACAATGCCATCGAGCGTGGCACTTCTATTGGCGCCACCGCCATACAAATTTTTACCAAAAGTAATCGTCAGTGGTTTGAAAAAAAAATTAGCGACGCTGATGCCACCCTATTTAAAACAGCATGGGCTAACTCACCAATCAAAGAGATTGTTGTTCACGCCGCTTACCTAATTAATCTTGGCTCAAGCAAGCCAGAGGTTGAAGAAAAGTCGATTAAAGCTCTGACTGATGAAATCAATCGCTGCGCACAGCTTGGTATTCGGTATTTGGTGCTGCATCCTGGTTCACATCTTGGTGCTGGCGTTGAGCCATGCCTCAAGCAGATCGCACGCAATCTTGATACGGTGTTTGAGCAAGCAGCGCCCGACGTTATGGTACTACTTGAAACCATGGCCGGACAAGGTTCCAATGTCGGCTTTGCATTCGAACAACTACATACCATGCGCACCCTAACGCGCCACAAAACGCGTGTTGGTTTTTGTGTCGATACCTGCCATATTTTTTCCGCTGGTTACAACATTAACACCGAAGCAAGCTGGCAAGAAACAATCACAGCAATCGACAAAGTTCTGGGGCTTGAGCACGTCAAAGCATTTCATGTTAATGATTCGCAAACAGCTTGTGGATCAAACAAAGATCGTCATGCACCACTTGGCGAAGGCCTCATTGGACTTGCTACCTTCAAACACATGATGCTCGACCAGCACGTAGCCCATATCCCCAAAATTTTAGAAACACCATCAGACCCTGCAATGCTTTTATGGGCTAAAGAAATTGCCCTGCTCAATAGCTTTATACAATAATCACTCATTAAAAAGGAGCGGTGTTATGCGGCTATACATTTTTATTTGTATACTGATGCTTTCTGGTTGTTCATTTTTTAAGCATAAACAAGAACCGGTACCTGCCTTGAAGACATTATTAAACGAACTAAGCTTCTACAAATTAGATAATCAAAAAAGATTGCACGCTGGTGATCTGCTTGAGCACTCGCTCTGGACGCATTACGCAGCAACGGCACTACTCGAAGATAAGAGCCCGTGGGTTGCAGACTACACATTCACTGAGCGCGACAAAGAGTTATTGAGCCTTGCAGGACTATTGCATGACATCGGCAAAGCTGGTCGCTCTGAACTACTGAGCGGCACACACCCCAAATTACAATATCGCATAGCACTCAATGACGGTGGCATCGCTACCAAAATAACCTATACCAGCGACCACGAAGAGCACGTACAGGTCGGGTTTGATTATTTAGCCGAACTCTTTTTTCCTATTGGCCAAGCGCCTCAATTTTTCTCATCACGTTCACAACCAATCTCATTTCAGCCACTGTTTACACAACTCAACGTTACGCTCGAAGAGCAAAAACTGGTTGCGATTTTAGTTGGTATGCACTACTCATTCGGCAAAATCGTACGTGGTGACTTGACCTTTGATCAGTTTTTGCATGAGATAAAACACTACGCACACTTTGTGCGTTATAATAATGTCGACGAACACTTATTGCGCCTTGCTGTACTCGTGCAAGTTGCTGACGTCACCGGCATGAGTTATGTTGAGCCACGACCAACCTGGTTGCTCCAAACCCCTGATGCATGCCCACCCTCCCATCAAAATGTCCCCTCAGCATATGATCGCTTTGGGTACAACACCCAGCGACCAATTACGATTTTTCATCAACTGCTTGCCTATTTTAAAAATCAAAAAACCTTTAAAAGATCTTAATGAGTTTAACATTCCACCTCCTAATTAATGTTTTGTTTTTTGTACCATCTTTTGCCACTAGCCCAAGTCCTCACAGAGCGCTCTCTGCGGAGAATATTCACTGCCACATAGATGCCACGGTGCCTCTAACTCTACAAGTGCTAAAAATTAGCTCAAAGGCTATTGACTCCACCAAGAGTGAGGAGTTCAAAATAATTTCAGAGCCTCGAACAAGTGATTTATCGGTAATTTCTCCAGAAAACAATATTATCATCCAAGCAATAGCCCATAAAGAAGTGCACACCGCGTTTAGCAATAAATGCTTCTCTTGGGTTTATTACAGCCCTGCAAAAAAAAAGGCTTTGAGAGGGCGCTGCCTACCGGCTAGCGCTATTACTGATAAAAAATTCGTATCATACATGCAGATATTTACACCACTTTTTATTACAAACTGTTTCAATCGATGTCTAGAGGAAGAGATAGAAGCAACCAGCGAATCGTTAGCTCTATTTTGTACTCATGCGGTGCTTAAAGAATTAACAGAACTCGGTGCATCGCTTGAAGAGGGAGACTAAATGGTGCCGGCATACCTCCTCATTACACTCATTATATACTCGTCACTCACCGCAGAAAATCACCCTACTCAAGTAGCAATGGAAGCGGTCCCGCGTCGGCGAATACACGTTATTATTGATGATAATAAGCAACAAGAACTAGGGCCGCAAACAAGAGTTCCTAGCGACCCCTGTTTGTGTTACCTATTTTGGCGCTTCATGTGTTGCTCAGAAAAAGTAGCGACAGAAACCCCTTCTGCTGGGTTGCCCCAAGATCAATAGCTTTAAAAACTATGGTGATACTTTTTTGAGAAAAATAAGATAGACCCAACTGGCGATAACGGTCAAAAAACCGGCAAGTAAAACATAAAAACTGACGGCACGGGTTGCCAGTAAGAACGCTAGCAAAGCCATGGCAATCGACGCATGCACCGAGAAAAGCAGTACGCCCCACTTTGACCAACCACGCTTCTGCAGGTAAATAGAAAAATGATGTGGGCTGCCATTATAAAATGGAATCCCAATCTTGGTCCTGATAATAAAGAGCCCAATAACTTCAAGTAGCGGCACGCCCAGTACAAGGGCTGGAATGAAGAAAATTTCACACAGCGGCCTGATCCAAGATTCATAAAAAACACTACTGAGCGATATCGAAAAAATGGTCGGGTCCCAGGTGAGCAACAACGGTACCGCTGCTAAAAAGCCACCAATAAACATTGACCCTGCATCACCTAGATAGATACGCGCATTGGGCTTGTTGTACATTAAAAATGCCGCGAGAGAGCCAATAAATGTAATGAGCAGCAAGCTCACTGTGTAGGCTTTTTGCAGAAGTGCAAAGATAAAAAATACAATCGCAGCGCACAGCGCCACGGTACCACACAACCCGTCCATAACATCAACTAAATTGAGTGCATTGATCACGGTCAACAACCACAACAACGATGCACTACAGTGCATTATTGAGTGCATAAACGGCGCTTTGAGTGAAAAGCCGCCCTTAAGAAAACAGAGTGTTGCAAGAAATTGTCCGAAGAATTTTTGTCGTGGCTTGAGCACTTTTAAATCATCGATCAAACCAACAAAGAGCAAGAGCGTTACGCCCAATAAAAGCCAGAGGACGCAGTTATCAAAGGGGAATGATAACCCAAGCACGGTAATAAAGGGGATATAAATCGCCACGCCACCAAGGTAAGCGACTGGTTGCTTTTGCAACTTCAATCGACCATCAGGCGCATCCATAAAACCAATTTTAAGCGCCGCTTTGATAACAATGGGCACCAGGTATAAACCAAGTAAAAACGATGTAAGGCCGGCAAAACAATGCCGCAAGAGTACTGCATGCATGAGAGCTCCTTTTTAAAACTTCAAGCACCTCTTTTTACTATACCGCGCAAGCCTCAAAAAGCAATCGTGTGCTTTCTCTTTCCGGGAGAATGAAAACAGTGATAAGCTGTGGACTGCTAAAAAGACTTGTGGACGTCAATAAAAATGTACAGAGGGTAAAATATGAAACCCGTGATCAATCTTTTAGTGGTAGCGATCTTATTTTTTTCATCATCCCCAGCGGCAACAATGCCAGAAGGCCCTGAAGAAGAAATTGCCTGGCCATCAATAGAAGAAACGCTTGATGATATACCTGGTTACTACACCTATCTCGCACAACAGCTAGACCTGCAAGAGGCAACACTAAGCGAGAGATATTGGAAGGCTTTCTATGTTAAGGAACTCCTTTTACCACCTCCTATGTGTGACTATGATTGCAAAATAATAGATCTCCTATCCACCGAATTAGAAATCTCCTTTGGTCTTCACAGCTGGTCGATAAGATCAATTAATTGCTGGGAAGGCAAAGGCATAAGACTCATGTATAATGATGGAGAGGACCGTTCACTTGATAAGTTCCATAATGCATTACAGCAAATTTTCACAGGAATTAAAGCTGGATGGATCGAAACTAGATGCCCTGATACACACGTATCTTTTCCCAAGATTCTTTCTTTACATGACGAGAACAAGCTTATCGATCTTTTGCTCGCTAAATTTAACCTACATGACCATATTGATTGTTTTTACTGTTGGAATACTCAGCTAGAAGAAGAAATACTTTATCTCTCAATAAACAAAACACACCTAGAGGAGTTTCAGCGTATTTTCAATTTCGATTTACAAATAACAACTGGTAAAACATCAGCAGCCGCTGACTTATAAGCCATAGGTGTTTTATGAAAAAGCTATTTTTTTTATTATTGTTACTGCTTGCTGCAAACCATAAACCAAGCTACGCACAAAACGAGTGTTTACACATTCAATATATCCTACCAACTGAATACGAAAACACACACCCTCTCGTTCAGGCACAAAAAAAATTAATTGGCCCATGGCTTGCAAGTACCCTTGATCGGAACCATTTTAACCGGATGGCACTATCACTCATTACTAATAAACTGAGTCCGTATGATCTGCATTCGCTCGCCTGGCAGAGGGAGTTTATCAAGGGGCTCATGGAGCTCTCCACTACCTACAATTCTGTTAAATTTAAAAACAAGACCACAGTCAAGTTTGCTGATTTTCTTGCTATCCGTCGAACCGAATTTTATTTGGACACTTCCGACTACAGATACTCTTTGAAAAAAAGTGGGCGCGTTATTTCTCTAAAAATAACCCTTCAAGAAGATAATAATTTAGAGAGACGGCCATCGTCAGCCTGATCTAGTAATTCATATCGAACGCGTAGGACACACCAGGTTAATCGTGCATACACTGACCCCGACTGCAAGACAAATGGCGCAAGCTTAACCCAATCTTTTGTCGTGGTAATCACGACGATTGCACCAGCAGATTGGGCTTCTTCCATTATAAAATCAAGATCACGTTCTCGGTATGGCGCATGGTTTGGAAAGGTCAAGCAAGCCGTAGCTGTAAGCCCTAGCCGATCAAGAGATTGCTGCACGTTGATAGGGTTGCCAATACCCACAACCAGCACACTTTTTTTCTTAGCAATGTCTTCAAGCGTAACTAATTGTTCATTGTTTCGGGACAAGCCATCAACAACATGGCACCCCCAGAAAATTGGCATTGCTGGAACTTTTTGCTCTAGGGTGGTTTGCAAGACCTGTCGCTGCTCAAAACTGATTCTATCAGCATGCGTCATCATAATTATCGATGCCCGTGACAAGTCTTTTTCGCGCAAGCGCCCTGCTGGTAAACAATGCCCATTATCAAACGGTTTGCGCGCATCGAGCAGCACAATGTCTATATCTTTTTTTACCGAGTGGTGCTGGTAGGCATCATCAAGTAAAACATATTCGATTGATTGATTCTGAGATACTTTTAATAAATCAGACGCATCGGCACGCTTGGCCCCAACAACAACCGGACATGACAACTGCGTTGCGTGCATTACTGCCTCGTCACCAGCTACGGCAACGGAACAGAATAAGTGATTTCCATCGGAAACCAGGATCGCACCAGGCGCACGCTCTTGTGTTCCGCCATATCCTCGCATCACAATCGCACATCGATCACTACCAAGCAAATTTACCAGGAATGGGACAACTACTGATTTTCCAGTTCCACCGACAGACAAATTCCCAACGCTGATAATTTTGAAGGGGTAACCCGTTTTTTGACCGCAATATTTTTTCAGGGCTTGGACAATAAAAAATCCCATGCGATAAAGATACTCGCACGGAAGCAGGAATAAAAAAAGTAAGGGTTTGAAAAATTGTTGTAGCTGCCGAGCAGTATGGCTGAAAATATTTTTAAAGAAATGTTGAAACGAGATCATGTACTTGATCCTAGAGTGGCATACTTTTCTCATCCGCTCAGGAGGAGCGGGTTAAAAACAATCGTAAATAACTGCAAGAATTGCTTCAAGAAAAAACCGCCTACCCACTTAAGGATAAGCGGTTTTATTATTTTTCTAGTCGACTTTGGTTTCTGCATAGCAGAGAACAGTATCGCCCTCTTTCCACTCATTGAAACCTTCAACCGTAAAGCCACATTCATAACCTGAATGGACCTCTTTAACGGTTTTGCGATCGCGCTGGAGGGAAGTAATTTTGCCTTCGCCAATTTTCTTGCCACCACGAACACACTCGACTTTATTACCACGGCTGATAACACCATCTCGTGCATAGCAACCAGCAATAACACCAACGCCCTTGATATCAAATACCTTGAGAACGTTAGCTTCACCAACTTTATTCCAGGTGTATTGAATCTCTTTTTTGGAGATTAACAACTTGGTCAAGTAGTCGATCATTTCATAAATAATGCCATAAAGCTGAACATCAACACCCATCTCTTTGCCTAGAGATTGTGCATTTTTTTCAACCTTAACATGCAACCCAAGGATGATTGCATTCGTACCTTCTGCAAGTTCAATATCACCTTCGGTAATATCGCCAATGCCAGTATTTACGATAACAATCGGGCACTTAATTTCTTTATGCGCCTTGCTTACTTTATCAATAGAGCCCATTACAGCCTCTTTTGATCCGCGTGTATCGGTCTTAATAATAAGATTGATCACTTTTGCTTTAGCACCAGCTTGCGTCGTTTTTTGCATAGAAACAACCGGAGCCAATTGTGGCGCCGAGAATGTTTGCTCTGCTTGTACCTTTTGTGAGCGCACTTTATTGTACTGAGCCTGGCTCACTACTGAAAGCTCATCACCAAGACCAGCAACAGAATCGAATCCGATCAACTGTGCAGGAACTGATGGTCCAGCTTCAGCAATTTTCTTGCCATGGGTATCAATTAAAATACGCACCTTGCCGGAGCATGCACCGACGGTGAAATAATCACCGGTGCGCAATACGCCTTCGCGGCAAATAATAGTTGCAACAGCCCCAAGGCCTTTTTCAATATGCGATTCAAGAATAAACGCATGTGCTGGCTTGTCGGTTGTTGCCTTCAAATCCATCATTTGCGATTGCAGCAAGATCATTTCTAGCAAGTGATCAACACCCTGCCCAGTCTTTGCTGAGATTGGTGCAATAATGGTCTGACCACCCCAATCTTCTGGCATCAAATCATGTTGCGCAAGTTGACGCTTGATGGTTTCGATCGAAGAAGGGGAAGAAACTTTATCAATTTTATTAATTGCTACGATAATGGGCACGCCTGCTTTTTTTGCGTGTTCAAGCGCTTCAACTGTTTGAGGCATAATGCCGTCATCAGCTGCAACAACCAAAATAGCAATGTCAGTAATTTTTGACCCTTGTTGACGCATGTACGAAAAAGCTTCGTGGCCAGGCGTATCAAGGAACACAATCTTACCTTGTGCGTGTTTAACTTCCCATGCTCGCAAATGCTGTGTAATGCCGCCTTTTTCGCTAGCAGCCAC
>CAMBZK010000036.1 GCA_945872225.1 candidate division TM6 bacterium UASB124 | reverse complement strand
GGCACCGATGCTGCGCCGGTGGTTGCAAAGCAGTTACCAGCGGTAGTGCTGCATGGCACTCTTGCGCCGGTCCAACCATTCATGGTGTAGAAGGTGCCTTTGCTTGGATCACCAAGTGAAATGGTGAATGAGTTTCTGAAAGGGCCATTTGGGGTATTTGCAGGGCAATCGCTATCTGCTTCAATGTTAGCATCGTTAAGGCTAGGAACGAGGGTGATCAGCCCGTTGTACATATCTTGTGCGTCTTGTCCTGGTGTAACGGTAAATTCCATAACCCCAACGCCCGGAGTGCCAAGCTCATTACCTACAAAAAATTCAGGATTGCAGTCGTTGGTAAAGGACGCAGGCATTGCTGTTGTTGCTTCGGCAAAACGAGGATTTAGAATTCTTAAATTGCGCATTAGTGATGGGGCAAATGCAGTAAGGGAGAAATAGAGTAATGCATCTGTAGGCGCAGGGGATAATTTGCTGAATATGGCATTTGCGTTAGTCATTGGGTAGTCAGTTTGTGACAAAACTTCAACATAACTGCTGTAAGGCTCAGATGGCTTTTTTACTGCAACGCTAAATATCTTTGTGTTGAAATCGAACATAAATCGGTAGCTTGCGGCTGGTCGTGTGAAGCCAGGTGTGGCTTCGTAATATCTTGCATATGCGCCGGTTGCACCACCAAGAGCACCAATTACTGATGCGCCTGCTCTGGCAAATTCGGGGCCATCATTAACCCAGGGGCCAGGCTTAAGGGTAATGTCAGCTCTATTCTTGGTATAACCCCATCCGCCAAAAATCAGGCGAGCGGTTGTATTGAGAGTATTATCCGCATTTCTTGTTGGATATAATGATGCGTAGTGATTTAGTGTTCTTGTCGCTTGCGGTTCTGCTGGGTCAGGAAACATGGATTTGCTGAATCCTGGGCAAATTTCAGTTAGGCTGGGATTTGTAGCATTAGAATTGCCGCCCGCATTGTCTACCAAAACTTCAAAACAGAAAACATTAGGGGTTGGCGTTTTCCATTGTGGGAACCAAGCTGATCTTGAATTACCATTGGCGTCGGTGGTTGCGTAGCCATACTGAGAGGTCTCTCCTGGTCGTACTGGCTGGCTAACCCCAAATGAATTAGCTATTTTTGGTGAAGTGCAAAGGCCAACTGCTGGCGTACCTGCTTGTAGCGATCCAGCAGCAACGAGCATTGCCGTGAGGGCTACATTTTTGATTAATCTACCGTAATTCGTCATGAGAGCTCCTTTTTATTCTTAACTGAAATAACCATAGCTACGAATTTACATTAAATAACATAGCAGACTGGTTACGCGATTATCTAGAGTTAGGATATTTGTCCAAAACTGCTTCTTATCTCTATTCCATAGGTAATCTCTTGTTTCCTTAAGTGTCGAAATGAGTTGTGCGATCTTATTGATTAGTGCTTTGGAGCTATCCCATATCTGATAAAACGCATCATATTTATTTGCATCTCCAGTCGGATTGTTTTTCCTTTCTTGTCCAACATAAATGCCAGCTGCTGCCTTGAAAAAAACTAACATTTTTATCCATAGAGCGTAGATTTTTCATTTATTGGCAGAAAAGGCAAAGCGGACTCTGAAATTTCAGAGCCCGCTTTGCCTTTTTTAGCTACGACTAAAAAGTCTTAATCAGTAGTCTTATACGAGTTTTTTATGCAGAACCTTTAGGTTTCGGTGCTGGCTCGGTAGGTAGTTTTTTCGATGCTGGCTGGGTAGGTGTTTTTTTCTGTGCTACTTTTCTACGGACAGGTTTTTTAGGTACGGTCTTTTTAGACGTAGATGGTTTAGCTGCTGTAGCTGAACCACTACCTGAACCACTACCTGATCCAGTACCCGATCCAGTGCCTGATCCAGTACCCGATCCAGTGCCTGAGCCAGTACCTGATCCTGTGCCCGATCCTGTACCTGATCCTGTGCCACCACTGCGTGTGCTGGTGTTGGCAGGCATATAAAGATCGCCGTCGAAACTAATTAAAGCAGCTTTGTCTGCTGCAGCCATGTAAGCAGACTTAAAGCCACTTGCTGGAGCAGGAGTTGTGCCAGCAGTGTTGAGGAGTGCCCATGCTGCTGCTGCACCGGCAGGTGTTGCAGGTGCGCTAAGCAGCGCTACTTTACCATCGGTGGTGACGCCCATAATATTGGTATCACTAGATGCTGCTAGCGATCTGAAAACAAGGGGCGTGGTTCCTACCATTGCTGGCATAGGAGCAAGGGTTGTTGTGCCTTTTTGTACAGAGCCGTCAGCAAGAAGAACAAACATTGTTGGGCTAGTGCCACGTGAAACAGCAATACTTGCAACTCGGCCACTTACGGGAACTACTTTGAGGTCTAAGCCGACACCTGGTTGGTGCCAGAGCATGCCAGCGCTATCTAATGCAAGGAAATGGCCAGCGCCTCCAGAGCAACATTGTGTAATGTTTTTGCCATTGAGCGTACTGACTTGTGTGAAAGCACCATCGCTTATAGCAGCTCTGTACACTTTGCCACTTTCTGCGCAAACATATACCTCAGTGCCATTTGCTGTAATCGAAGTAAGGTTGCCAGCATCAGCAGGAAGTGTGCCAAATGGGCTTAAAATGCGACCACTTAGCTTCATAACAAGGTCTTGGTTTTGTGATATAACATAAGAATCTGTAGCTCCCATGGCAACGCCACCATCGATGTGAAATGTTAGGTTAGGTACTTCAGCATAGCCTGTTGGGGTGGTCGTGCCGCCAAGAGTACCAGAGCAAACGTTGGTGTAGGTATTTGGGCCATAAGCGCTGTACAAAGCAAAATGGTAGAGTTTGCCTTTAAGGCCATCAAATAGTGTATTGCTGCCAGCTGGAAGCGTAGCGCTATTAAAAATTGTTGTGGTGAAGCCTGATCCATCAGAAATAGCTGTTGAATCAGTAGCTGCTACTGCTCGTGTTTTGATTACCAGTGATTTTGTGAATTGATTAATTTCGATACGAACGCGTAGTGGCACCGATGCTGCGCCGGTGGTTGCAAAGCAGTTACCAGCGGTAGTGCTGCATGGCACTCTTGCGCCGGTCCAACCATTCATCGTGTAGAAGGTGCCTTTGCTTGGGTCACCAAGTGAAATGGTGAATGAGTTTCTGAAAGGGCCATTTGGGGTATTTGCAGGGCAAGCGCTATCTGCTTCAATGTTTGCATCGTCAAGGCTAGGAACGAGGGTGATCAGCGCGTTGTACATATCTTGTGAAGCTTGTCCTGGGTTGGTTGTAAATTCCATAACGCCAACGCCCGGAGTGCCAAGCTCATTGCCTACAAAAAATGCAGGATTGCAGTCGTTGGTAAAGGACGCAGGCATTGCTGTTGTTGGATCAACAAAACGAGGATTTAGAATTCTGATATTGCGAACGATTGCATCTGCAAAACACGTTAATGAAAAATAGCGAGGCAGTGGCGTGGCTGCTAAACCACTAAATGGCGAGCTTGGAGCTGTTAAGCCTGGGTAGTCCGACTCATTTAAAATAACTCTGTACGCTGAGTGAGGCTCAGAAGGCTTTTTGACTGCGACTTCAAATTTTGGGGCAGCCTTGTTTGATACATCTAGTGTCATTCTGTAAGCAGTAACAGCGTCTGTTGGGCCAAACCCTATTAACCCTGAGCCGCTCTCTCTACATGAAATTGCTTCTGCAATGTTTCTACCACTTACCCATGTGTCAGCAGATGAGCCATATCCAGCGCGCCTAAAATTCGAGCTATCAGAATAACTTGTAGCATTCTTTAGTCCAATATCGACCCTGTTGTCGGTGTAGCCCCAGCCGCCAAGAACAAATCGTATCGTGGCATTTGCAACAGTGAAAACACTATCAGTAGCACCTTTTGCCGGGTATAAATCTCTCAGATTTTGTAGTGTTAGCGTTGCTGGTGTTAAGTTCGCTGGCAGTACCGGCATAAAAGCGCTAAAAGCTGGCGAGATGTCTCTGATTGAATTTGTGTGCCACTCAATCACAAAAACCCCTGGTGTTGGGCTTTGCCATGCATTATACCACGCAAGTTCAGCATTACCATTTACATTAGTATTTGTATGGCTGTAGTAAAGGGCTGTTGTTGGGTTTGCTGGTAAGCTGATGCCAAATGTTGAAGGCATTTTTGGTGATGTCCAAGCACTAGCAGCCGTTGCTGTATTGCCGGCGGCTTGGAGTAACCCAGTCGCAACGAGCATTGCCGTGAGCGCTACATTTTTGATTAATCTACCGTATTGCTTCATAAAAACTCCTTTTATTCCTACTGAAATAACCATACCTACCAATCTACATTAAATAAGATAGCAGAATGATTAGGCGATAATCTAGAGTTTGGGGTTTTCCCTTGGCAAGAGAAGTTTAGCTTTAAAAATGATGCTGCTGTTCCTTTTTTTTAACTTTTTCTATACTGGGGCCCAGCTGCTTATTCACTATGCAAAAGGAACCAATTTCATGTTCAATTTTCTTAAAGACAAAATAAAAAAAATATACAGCTCGGTTACCCAGGGAATGCAGGTCCTCTTTGGCAAAGGGTCGTTTGATGAGGCCTTTTTGAAAGAGCTGACAGCGCTGCTTATTGCGGCAGATACGGGCGTTGCTACAACTAACCTTATTATTGAGCGTCTCAAGGCGGCAATGGAGAGGGTGGCGGTCACCGATCTTGCCCAAGCAAAAAAGGCACTGGAAAAAATTTTATTGGAAATGCTTGAATCTATAGATCAAATCGAACCATTTCCTCGAGTACTTGTATTGGTTGGTGTTAATGGCAGCGGAAAAACAACGTTTATTAGCAAATATGCATCGCTGCTTGTGCAGCAGGGCAAAAAAGTTTTATTGGTCGCTGGCGATACGTTTCGTGCGGCAGCGCCAGAGCAATTATCAACCTGGGCTAGCCGAATTGGCGTAACGGTTGCTATTGGCAAGGAGCATCAAGATCCGGCATCAGTAATATTCGATGCCTGTGAGCGATTTAAGGCTGAAGGCTATGACCATATCATTATTGATACGGCAGGCCGGCTGCAAACTAAGGTCAATTTGATGAAAGAGCTGGAAAAGATTAAAAAAATTATCCAGCGGCAGCTAGGGGATATGTCCATTAGCACCTGGTTGACGATTGATGCGATGTTGGGGCAAAATAGCCTAGCGCAAGCTGAGGTATTTTACCAAGCGACACAGGTCAATGGCTTGGTTCTGACCAAACTTGATGGCACTGGCAAGGGTGGTACCGTGTTTGCCATAAGCCAAAAATTACGAGTTCCTATAGTTTATATTACGTTTGGGGAATCGGTTGATGACATTAGCCGCTTTAACCAGCAAGAATACGTTCATAATTTGCTTAACGCATAAATAAAGGACCGCTATGAAATATCTAAAGGGTTTATTGGCGGTAGTTATGCTCATGCCAACACTCGAGGCGCGCAGCATGTTTACGGCTATTAACGAGGCTAGAAAGCGAGCAAATAAGGCGCTGGGTAACGCTTCTAATAAAGCGATGAGCTTTTCTTTAAATGATTTGTTTGGTAAAAAAAGGCCAATCCCTATGGTGATTACGCCAGAGCTATTGCGCAGTCTAGGTAGCCCTGCCGCCTATGAGCAGCTACAAAAAACTGATGCCCTTTTTGGTAAGCTATTTTGGGCTGAGCAGCACGACTTAGTTGCTGCGCTTGCGTTAGTTGCTCAAACCAAGGCGCAAGAGGCGCGTGCGATGCAGAAAATAATGCTGAAAAAAGCTATGGTAGAGCATGCAAAGACAGAGACCCCTTCAATGCTGGCTCTAGCCAAAGAGCTGGTAACTGAAGAAGCGCTGTTAGCTGATATTTTGACAGGGCTCGTTGTTGCTGCTGATGAACTTAAAAATAGCGCAAGTATTGAGGTTGCTGCCTATGATGTTAAGGCGCTGCATGATCGGCGAAACAAGGCTTTGCTAACACTCCAACTGCTTAGTGGGGTGCTGGCTGATTTGTTAGCGATATAGCATGCAACTTGATAGAACAGCTTTTCTTAATGACATAGCGATGCAACTGCTTCCTGCTTGTGGAGAGCTTGCAGAAGCAAAAAATCAGGCATGGTTATTGTTGGAGCATGTTTTGGGGCAGACCAAAGCCCAACTCCTGCGGAGTGGTCTGCTGACGATTTTACCCGATCAGCAAGAACAGCTGGCGCACTTAGTGCATGAGCGCGTTGTTAATCGCAAGCCCCTGCAATATCTTTTGGGCAGTGTGCTTTTTGCAGATTTGACCATTGCCGTGAGGCCGCCAACGCTCATTCCTCGTCCCGAGACAGAAGAGTGGGTGATATGGTTGATACAAGCGCTTACTGCTTATGGTGCTCAGCCACAACGGATTTTAGATTTATGTACGGGGAGCGGGTGTATTGCGCTTGCTTTGGCTAAGGCGTTTCCTGATGCGCAGGTACTTGGGGTTGATATTGCTCCTGAGGCGGTTGCTCTTGCACAGGCTAATGCCTTGCATAATAACCTTACGAACACCTCTTTTGTGTGCGCTGATCTTTGGCAAGGGGTGCCAGCTGATGAACAGTATGATCTCATCGTTGCAAACCCACCGTACATTACCGCTGACGAGTATGAGCAGCTGCAGCCTGAAGTACAGGCATGGGAAGACCCAGGCGCTCTCACGGCTCCTGAGCAAGGATTGGCTGTTTATAAGGCTATTTCTCAAAAAATTACTAAAAGAATTTTTAAAAAAAACAACCCAGGCGATAAGTGTCTGCCAGTAATGGTGCTAGAGCTTGGCACTGATGCGGTGGCAGTGCAGGCCATTTTTGCTGATAAGGGCTTTGCCAAGCTTGTTTTGCACGAAGATCTCCAGGGGGTTGCGCGGTGGCTGGTGGGGTGGATTTGACATGGTGGTGTGTTTAGGTTAAGGTTTATGGACCTAAGGACATGTACCCCAATAGTGGTGCAAATAGCCTAAGACAAAGACATTCCCGTATTTTTTTTGTAGAAATACGTGTCGCTGCTGAAAATGTTTACTGATTGTTTTATTTTTGTATCCAAAGCGATGTACGATTATAATGACAAATAGGACAATAAGCTCGATGTGGTCTTTTAGTCTCAATCTAGATCATAACCAATGGAGAGATGTATGATAGGTAATAAATATGTTGGCGCGATTCTTGTATCAGTTGCTGGCTTATCAGCCGCGTTGAGCGATCAGCCATTATCATTGTCAAAAGTAGCTACTCAAAAACAATCAGCCCCCTCTGTTGAGCAACGTGTAGTTGCCGATGCGCGTGAACGAATTCATGCCGTCAGAGAACAAAGCTCATCTCTTGAGCGTGTGGTATGCGAGTATAGCGGGAACAAGGTTTCTGTTCGGAAGCATTATACCGGTTATCATCAACCATCAGAGCTGCTCAAAGCTGAAAGCTTTAACGTTAATGGTGGTGATGTGGCAAAAGTCATTGTTACGCACTTGAGCCATGATCCAAATATGCTGTGCTTAACAACATATAGTCCAAATGGCGAACGTTTGGATTCTAAAGAAATTTCCTGTAATAATATTTAAGACTTTTTACAAGTACCATCATGGCACGCAGTATGGGTGTATGGCACGGGCTTCGAGGTTAACAACAAGGCATGATTAGTTCTCTGTTCAGAGTTATAAAAGCGCTTTTTTTCATTTTTATTATTCTTCAATTTGTTCCTGCGATTATTGTTAGCACCAAGCAGATGCTTGATACTGCTATGCATCCAAAAACGCAGATTGGGCTCTTGCCCATTAATGGCATGATCTCTGATGCTTCGTTTTACACAAAGCGCTTAGACGCGTTTCTCAAGGATGATGAAATTAAAGGACTTATCCTGCGCATTAATTCCCCCGGTGGCCATTCAGGCTGTTGCCAAGCAATATTCAACGAGCTCAAGCATTTTGCAGCAAAAAAACCAGTCGTTGCGTTGATTGAAAATGTTGGCGCATCTGGTAGTTACTATATTGCCGCTGCCTCAAACACGATCATTGCAAGCCCACTGTCACTGGTTGGTAGTATTGGTACCTACATGGAAATTGCCAATATCAAACAACTTTTGACTGATTGGCATGTTGAGCATACCTATGTTCAAGCTGGTAAGTATAAAACAGCAGGTAGTATGACTAAAGATCTTACGCCAGATGAAATGGTCTACTTACAAAAACTTGCTGATGATCAGTATCTCTGCTTCGTCCAGGAAATTGCACAAGCCCGTAAGCTTGATGCTGCTAGCCACAGGGCATGGGCTGATGGCCGCGTATTTAACGGAACGCGTGCATTGGAGCATAGGCTGATTGATAAGCTTGGCTCAATCACTGATGCGGTTACCGAGATCAAAAAACTTGCCCATATTGATGAGCTAGAAAGTATTAAGCTTATTCAAATTCCTCACCAAGCTGGCTGGCTGCGCCAAGTACTTGTTGGTAATGGCGATGAAGCTGATGGTGATGGCCTAGATGCTGCCGCAACGGTTGCAACATTTGCACATGGGGTGACCAAGCACTTCTATGCATTGCAAGCTGCCGGATCAACCCCAACGAGCGTTTGCTAGGTCATATCAGCTGTCCCCAAAAAAGCATTCAGGCTTTTTATCACCTAAATAATGAATAATATTTCAAAAACCAGTTAAATTTAACTGGTTTTTGCTTTCTTTTATTTGATCAATAAACTCTTAAAATCATCTGTGAATAATTGTTTTCGCCTATTTATATAAAAGGTAGAGCAGCCCTTGATGGGATTGCTGCTATCGTTACCAAATAAAGGATTTTATGAAAAATATGAAATTATTAGCACTGCTGGTGCTAACTGCTGTGGGTACTGTGCACTGTAATGATAATGCGCAGTCACCAAGACGAGCGACTGCTCAAGCTTTGCATAAATTAGTAGCATCACAGTCATCTAAAAAAGCAGTGTCTTCTGGCTATCGTAAGCTAGCTGCATTGGTTGCAGCTGGTACGGTTGTTGCTGTTACGCTTGGCGTAATATATACCTACGCACCAGAATGGTTGGGACTTGGCGGCGATGATGTGAAAGCAATGGCAGAGCATGTAACGAATGTAGGCCATGAAATAGCTCATAAAGTTCCATTTAATCAGACAGAATTTAACGCTCTATGGGAAGCTGACCAAGCAAAAACCTGCCAATCATTTGCTA
This sequence comes from candidate division TM6 bacterium UASB124, assembly GCA_945872225.1. Taxonomy (GTDB): domain Bacteria; phylum Babelota; class Babeliae; order Babelales; family RVW-14; genus CAIKAH01. The sequence continues at coordinate 245 of CAMBZK010000036.1, read as the reverse complement.
GCCTCTGTGAAAATGGGTATGTAGTGGGTGCCGTCGAATATGGGTCGGGCGTGAGTTCGGAAGACTTTTTCGCAGCATTGTATCCAGATAAAATCTTTCCAAAACTAGCAGTTTGCACTCCTGATCAGGATCAAAGTGCTTGGCGCTTTGGAGCTACTTGCCCAGTGCCAGCTGTAAACGGTACGGTATAACATCATAAGTACCACCAAAAAAAAGAGACGCCGCAACCGCGGCGTCTCTTTTTT
>CAMBZK010000035.1 GCA_945872225.1 candidate division TM6 bacterium UASB124 | reverse complement strand
CGACCGAGGCCTTGCGTGGCAGTTTTATGGGACCTGCTGGCACGCTGCCCTTCTGGCCGTGCATCGCAGGGCTGATGCTTGAAGCCCTTATTGTCGGCTTTATTGGCTATCGCAGCCTCAAAAAACGTCTTGATTTTGTTGACTAATTGGGGTCTTTTTATATCCTGACCTTATGAAAATAAAAAACTTTGTGCCAGTACTGGCAGCACTAATCACTATATCTTTTTGTAGTTGTCTTATGGCGTATGACGAGCCATCGGCCGGGTCGGCATTTTATGCTAATTTTTTAGATCGCTTTAAAACAACCGGTGCTATTGCGCCAAGCTCGCCGTTTTTAGCTAATGGCATGGTGAAAAAGCTGGCGCGTGAAGCTGTGCCTGGCGAGCCTCTTTATATTCTAGAGATTGGCGCGGGGGACGGTGTATTTACTGCAAAAATTGCTGAATATTTAGAGCGCAAAGGGGTTGATTATCGCCTCTACGCCGTTGACATTGATGAAACATTTTTACATGCCTTAGTGAGACGGTTTCGCCATAATAAGCGTGTTTTTGTTTGCGAAGCAAATATTATAAAGGCATCAACAGCACGTGATTTTAAGTTGCCATGGGGTAAAAAATTTGATGTCATAATCTCAGGGCTTCCCTTCTATGCAGACTTTTTTAGTGCAGAAGACGTGCACATTATTTTTGAAAATTATAAAACACTTTTGAAGCCGGGTGGCCTGTTGCGCTGGTTTTCGTACATAGCGGCGCCAGAGCTTGTTGATGTGCAGTATATTTATCAGCATGCAAAAACAACAATTCCCTTGTGGGTTGATCTTCTTGCTGGTTATTTGGCGCAGCACCCTGTTGAGGAAAGACAAAAAAAGCTTGATGAAAATAGAAAGCTATTCGACAAAAAGAGTATTGCCTTGCGTGAAAAATGTGCCGTGATTGACGCCTTTAAAAGACAAAATGGTGTTGAGTCATCCGGACCTATTTTGAATCTCCCGCTGGCACGTGTTCATGAGTGCCGCTTATTTGGGCAGACAGGGTTACCTGTTGAGCCAAGGCGTAGTCAACGACTTAATAAGTCTTCATCTTGTGCGACTCTAATGGCTTAAAACTATAGAACCAAAGTGTTACGAACAGAGCTGCTTTTTACCGTAACCGCTTAACGAGTTCTTCCAACTCATTTTTTACCATCGCTAGGTGCCGGCTGTGCTTATGGCAGGTTGTGCACGGTGCAACGCTCATTGGTTCATGCGTTTCATGGTGGCAGGTGCGGATGGCTGCCTTTTCATTGATATGAGCGATTGCAACAAGCTCTCTTGTTTCTGGCGCTATTGCTGCTGCGAGAAGACTACCGGCTGGTGATGTGACCTCTTGTGTCACTTCTACTTTTGCTTCTGTGGGTGCTTCGATAACAGGCTCGCTAACAGATTCTTGTTTTTGATTAATCAACGATGGCAGCTTTTTTCGTGCGCCTTCGATAGTGTAGCCCTGATTGTGTAGAAGGTCTTTGATGACTTGAAAAATCTGGAGATCTGCCGTCGTGTAAAAACGGTGCCCGCCCTCAGAGCGTTCTGCAGAGAGGCCAAATTCTTGCTCCCAAAACCGTATGACAAATTTTTTTACCTTGAGCTCATCAGCTAAGTCACCTATGCGAAATTGGCGTTGGCCCATGTTTACGGGATGGTGTTGCATGCCCCTCTCCTTCATCACTCTAATGATAATAAAACCTGATTAGGTTTTACCACATCTCCAATCTCAATAGAAATGGTTTTGATAGACCCACTGGCCGGAGCGCATAGCTCGTTTTCCATTTTCATTGATTCAATCATAAGAAGAGGCTGCCCCCGCAAGACCTGTTGCCCGAGGTTAACGAGTACTTTGGTGACGCGGCCAGCAAGTGGACTTTTGACTATTTTTTGATCAAATGAAGTCTTGTCAGATGGTTCAGAAGACGGTGTTGTTGCTGGCATAAAGAGTGATTGGAGTTGCTTGTGTGCTAGCGGTTTTACTCGGACTGCTCTGCCATCAGCATAACTGACAATAGATTGCTTACTTTCTTCATCTGCAGGGGTTATGTGCATAGAAAAACGGCGACCATTGCAGGTAAATTGTATCGAGCCTGATGCTGTGTTGTGTTGCACATCGGTAACGGTTAGTGCTTGTGAAGAGCCATCGGGCTTAGTTACCACAATGGCGATGCTGCCATCAAGTTGGGTAACAAGGGCGTAACGCCATTCGCGTTGCCCTATCAATAATTTTTTTATCGCCATGGCTGCTCTTTCCATCGACGAGCGGTTGAAATTTCTTGAGGCGTTTGTTGGGTAGGATTGTGCTCCGAGGCAAGAGCAAACGCGAGGCCTGCATAAAGCTCATCATCACTGCTTGCTTGTTGTTCTTGGCTGAGTAAAAGCACCAAGTCGTGGTCAGCAAGGGTTTGTGTGTGGAAGACGCCATTTACAAAGAACGCTGATTGCAGAATGCCAGCTAGTAAGTGCTGGTTGGTAGTGATGCCAGCAATAAATAAACGAGCAAGCAAGCTCTGCATGGTTACTCGGGCTTGTTCGCGTGTAGCCCCGTAGCTCAATAGTTTGGCAATCATAGGGTCGAAAAAGGGCGTAATCGCCATGCCCTTGTGCAAATCATGTTCGAGCCGTGCCTGTGGGTGGTGTGGCCAGGTAAGGCCTTGCAGCGTCCCTGTTGAGGGCATAAAGCGCTCGCGCGGGTTTTCGGCATATAGCCGGCACTGAATGGCATGGCCACGTTGCTGTACGTCGGCTTGTGCAAATGGCAAAACGCCTGTTTGAGCCAGGTCAATTTGTAAGCCAACTAGGTCGATGCCGGTGATTAATTCAGTGACCCCATGCTCCACTTGCAAGCGGGTATTCATTTCTAAAAAATACCACTGCTCGTCGGGCGTTACAATGAATTCAACCGTGCCAATGCTGTCGTAGGCAACGGCGGCAGCTAGGCGACAAGCGGCCTGATAGAGCTGCTGTTTAAGTTCATTGCTGATAAAAGCAGCCGGAGCCTCTTCAATAATTTTTTGGTGCCTGCGCTGAATGGAGCATTCACGCTCAAACAGGTGAATGACCTTGGTGCTATCGCCGGCAATTTGCACTTCGATGTGCCTGCCCGCAACAATATATTTTTCTATGAGCAGTGCTTTGGTGTTTGTTTGTCGCGTTGCTTCGGTAACAACAGCGTCCCAGGCTGCGGCAAAATCTGCAGCGGCCATTACGCGTCGCATGCCCTTACCGCCACCGCCGAGTGGGTCTTTAATAATGACGGGAAAGCCTATATGGTCAGCGATTGTAAATGCTTGATCGCGTGCTTCGGCAGAAATATCGGTAACTAAAATACCTGGAACGGTAGGAACATTAGCCTGCTGGGCAATAAGGCGAGCTTGCTCTTTACTTGCCATCGCGGCCATTGCTTTTGGTGAAGGGCCAAGCCAGGTCAAGCCGGCATTGATAACGCGTTGCGCGAACGATGCTTGCTCAGATAAAAAGCCATAGCCGGGGTGCACAGCGTCAGCCCCAGAACGCAAAGCAAGTGCAACCAGCTCTTCTTGTTGTAGATAAGCACTACTACCTTGTCCAGCCAGCGGGTAAGCGGCTGATGCATTAGCAACGTAGAGCAAATCACGGTCTTCTGGTGCGTACACAGCAATGGTGCGAAGGCCACGTGCATGACAGGTGGCCTGAATGCGCAAGGCAACTTCTGATCGATTGGGAATAAAAACGGTGCTTAGTTGTTTGTTCATAAAAAGCTTGTTAATTACTTTCCACTGAGTGAGGAAGACGTGCTTCCCCTCCAAGAGCGGCACTACAAGCAGCAATAAAGTGCTGTGTATTGTAGTTAACAATAAGCTCTGGATTCTGCAGGTACCCGATAAATTGGTCATGAGGAAAGAGCAAAAACAGGTCAGAGACGAGTTTGTAGACCTCTTTTTGCTTCCAGTGGTTGCGTACGTGGTGATTTGACGTCAGAACTACCGTCTTTTCGGGATTCGGGATTGCATTGTACAGGGTTTCAAATTCATGGCGACGGATCATGTAGTCATCCTTGCCAGAAAAGAATAGCAGGGGTGTTTTGGTTAAGGTAGGTACATAATCAAGGAGATCGATTTCAGAATGGTGTTGTAAGCCAACAACATGTGTTGCAATGAAGTCGAGTGCTGTTTTAAAGCCAGCCTTACTGAAAAGCCAGTGCTTTGATAAGCCACCTGTTTGTGGGTTGACGAGAGTAGCAACGTCATTTTTAATTTTTTCAACAAAAAGTGGGAGTGAGAGCCAACAGCCGTCAAGAATCAGCTTGTCAAACAAGCCGTGCTCGGCAATCTCTTTGTACGATTGGCCACTCTTTTTTAGGGCGTGTCTGAGATGTATGAGCTCTTCTTCTGCATGGCTTAATTTCTTGCCATTACCACAAAGCTCAGCTGGCAACCCAAATTGTAAGCGCTCGGCAAGCGAAGCAGCCTTGGTGAAAACAAATGCACCGTAGCAGACACCTAGCCCAAACACTTCGTCATACCCAACCCCGTTGGTGTTGAATTTTTTAAGTAAGCGAAATGCCTCTACAACGGCAAAAACATCAAGGTGCTCTTTTTCGCCAAAGGTGATCTCTTTTGGCGCGATGCTGAATGCATGCTGCACAGGGTTTATGACTGTTGCCTTCGGGTTAAACCCGTGGCCACGCCAGTCCATGAGTACGATGTCAAAATCAGGGAACATATCGATGAAGGGCGACATGAGTTCGCGTTCATTGGTAAAGCCACCAGCAACAACAAGGAGCTTGTCGCTGTTACGATTGAAATAAGTGCAGCCGAGGCGCTTGTTGTCTGCTGTGGTTACGCGGTAGATAGTGCCAACGTTGCAAGCCTTAGATTTTTTCTTGCTGGTGTGGAATTTACGAACTCTTTTAACATCGAGTAAAAAATCGGTATTAAAATAGAGTGATTTATCAAGATAGCTGTTGATAATTTTAGCGATTGGCTCAACGCGATTATCAAGCTTAAACGCTGTGTGGTCGCCATCTATAATTGCTGTTTGGTGATCGTAAGTGAAATTTTTATTGCTCGTGAAAGTGATAGCTGGTTTTTTTGCTGAGACATTTTGGCTAAGCGCCAGTAAAAAAGACACTGCCAAGATAGTTACGTTATTTATACGCATGTTAATTTTTCCTTGATTGTTTTATGCACACCAACCCCACAGAAAGCCCTACTGTAGCCCTAAATCAGTGAAAGCAATTTACTCTACTCAGCCATTTATGATTTGTCAAATAGAATAAAATTCAATTTGTACTTATTAAATAGGCGTTGGCGTAAATGCACACATTTGTTTATGCTAATGATCTTCGAATAGCAACATTTACCTTTATGATGATAAATGAACCAACCAACTCTACGCAAAGATTTTCCTCTTATCAACCGCCTGCCACTGGTCTATCTTGACAATGCGGCAACTGCGCACAAGCCTCAAGCAATGATTGATGCCTTGCAGCATTTTTATGCTGATAGCTATGGTACCGTGCATCGCGGCCTCTACGCTCTTGGCGAGCAGGCTACCAGTAGTTATGAGCAGGCTCGCGCTACCGTTGCTCAATTTATCAACGCTGCTACCGAAGAAATTATTTTTACTAAGGGCACGACCGAAAGTATTAATCTGGTCGCTGCTGCTTGGGCGCTTTACCATCTTAAAGCTGGTGATGAAATACTACTTACCGAAGTCGAGCATCACGCCAACCTGCTGCCTTGGCAGTGGGTTGCTGAACAGACTGGCGCTCAGTTAGTTTTCATTCCGCTTGATGGAAAAAATTATGTGCTGCAAAATCCTGCCGCGTACGTCTCTTCAAAAACAAAACTAGTTGCTGTTACGCTGAGCTCAAATGTCCTAGGACCTGTTTGGGCGGCTGGCGACCTTGCGGTGCTCACGCAGCGAGCGCACGAGGTTGGCGCTGTTGTGCTTTTTGATGCGGCGCAGGTTGTGTCACATGCCCCGATTGATGTAAGATCATTAAAGGCCGATTTTGTTGTTTTTTCTGGGCACAAGCTTTTTGGTCCTACGGGATCAGGGGTATTGTATGCCAGCCGGTCTGTACAAGGAGCTATGCATCCCTATCAGCGTGGTGGTAGCATGGTTTATGAAGCTTGGTTTGACCATGCTATTTGGCAAGATGGCCCACAAAAATTTGAAGCGGGTACGCCGTTAATTGCTGAGGCGATTGGGCTTGCTGCGTCGGTTGCTTACCTCCAAAAAAATATTGACTGGGACTTGTTACACAAGCATGAAGCGGCACTGTGCCGAGAGCTCATTAAGGGCCTTAAGACCATGCCACGTGTGACCATTGTGGGCAATCGTGAGCGCTTGGCTACCGAAGGGCACTTGGTATCGTTTGTTGTGCAGGGCATTCACGCGCATGATATTGCTGGCATGTTGAGCAATAAAGGTATTGCGGTGCGAGCGGGGCACTTATGTGCTCAGCCACTGGTCAGGGCACTTGGCCATGAGTCATTAGTGCGGGTGAGTGTGGCGTTATACAATACAACAGCTGAGATAGAGCTCTTCTTACGAGAGCTTGAAAATACTATCGCGCTGTTTAACCAGCTGGTGGAGCAATCATGAGTGGCGCTTTATACCAAGAAAATTTAATCGAACATTTTAAGTATCCGCAAAATAAAAAGAATATCTCACAGCCCGATTTCTCGGTCACCGACCACAATCCTTCATGCGGCGATCGCATCAGCATGCAAGGCCTGATCAAAGATAGCGTCCTCGTTGATGTTGGTTTTGATGGCTCTGGTTGCGTTATCAGTCAAGCCGCTGCGTCAATGCTGACGGAGCTCTGTCAGGGTAAGACAATTCCTGCTATACTCGCACTGACAAGTAGCGACATGGCAACACTGGTGGCGATTCCACTGGGCCCGACACGGCTTAAGTGTGCTGTTCTTTCACTGCAAGCTTTGCAGCAAGGATTACGTGAATTCGAGGCGCGTTCTAGCGCGGTGAAAGAGTAATAAATCAATCGTACCCATGCGTTGTCCTTCTGTTGCTGTACCCTAACGCAATGAAAGGATGTTCATGATTTCAGTACAATTAACCCAACAACATTTTTGGCAAAACAGCGTTGAGGGCTATATCATTCCCCTCAAGAGCAATCTCGAGCCGCTGAGTGCTGATGCAGCGCTAACACACATTGAAGAAAAACATTATCCACACTTGAAAGAGGTCCTCAAAAAGCATCAGTTTGAAGGTGACAAAGGTCAGAGTTTTACGCTTTCTGCTAAGCAGGGCGATGCGCTGGTGCAGTATATCTTTGTTGGCGTTGGTAGCATGCAGGGCGCTTGGCACCAAGAGCTTGAAACGCTGCGTCGCGCTGTTGCGACCGGCATTCACATTGTAAAAAAGAATTATCTTAAAGACGCTGTGGTAGCGCTTCCTGCTGGCAGCTTGTTCGATATGAGCGATGACGAGCTTGCTAAGCAAATTACCATTCTTGCTCACATGGCTAGCTACGAGTTTTCTAGCTTTAAATCAGATAAAAAGAAGAAGCCATCATGGGCTGGCACCTTAAGCATTGCTTCAAAGGTAGCTACGAGCGGCGCTATCGACCAAGGCAATATTATCGGCAGTGCTATCAATCAAGCACGCCATTGGGCTGATTTGCCAGCAAACCACATGACCCCAACCGTCCTTGCGGGAGAGGCTCAAAAGGTCGCCAGCAAGCATGGCTTTAAAATAACCATTCTTGGCCGTAAAGAAGCGCTTGAGCTCAACATGGGTGGTTTTTGTGCCGTTGATGCGGGCTCTGATCAAGAGGGCAAATTTGTTGTTATTGAATACAAGACAACAACCCCAAATGCTCCAACTATTGCGTTGTGTGGCAAGGGCGTGATGTTTGACACCGGTGGGATTAATCTCAAGCCAACCAGTGGGATTAGTGGCATGAAATTTGATATGTCTGGCGCTGCGGCCGTGATCACCGTGATGGATGTTATTGGCCAACTTAAGCCCACGATCAACGTTATCGGGCTTACCCCATTGGTTGAAAACATGCCAAGTGGCAAAGCATCTCGCCCTGATGACGTTATTACCTGCATGAACGGCAAGACGGTTGAGATTCAAAATACTGATGCAGAAGGTCGTCTTATTCTTTCTGACACGTTGTGCTATGCCGAGAAATTTTTCAAGCCTGCGGTGATGCTTGATATCGCTACGCTGACGGGCGCTGTGCAACACGCGTTGGGCCATTTTTACACGGGCGTTATGACCAAAGATGACGCACTGGCTCAAGCGTTGTTGGCTATGGGGCGCAAGACGGGTGATCGTACCTGGCAGCTGCCTATGGATGACGATTTCAAAGGTGCTATTCGGTCAGAAGTTGCTGATATTCATAATAATGGATCATCAGCTTACTACGCTGGCACCATTGTTGGCGCGACCTTTTTGTCTAACTTTGTAGAAAGTGCACGTTGGGCGCATCTCGATATTGCTGGCACCGCCCATGATGTTCCCGCAATAAACTATGTTGGCAAAGGCTCTACGGGTGCGGGGATCAGGCTTTTGGTTGAGTTTGTTATGAACTTTCCCGGCTAGTTGCGTGTAGCCGTTGCTGAAATGCTTAGCATGATATTTGGCTAATTCCCGCTCAGCCTGCCGCCGTTAAATAACAGCTGCTAATGAAAATCCGCTCTTCCTGAGCCTGTCGAAGGACGCCGACCGAAGGTCAAGGAAGAGCGGAGTGAAATTCTGCAACATTAATATTGTGAAGCACGAACAGCCCAGTTTTTTCACTCCTACGGGGCGCCCGTTCGATAGGCTCAGGGAGAGCGGAGAAAAGAAACAATCCATAATCCATCAAAGTATTAAAAAGTGTTTTGATCGTAGCTAAAGAAAAGTCTTTGTTAGCGAGGCCAGCACAAAACACTGTTTTTTGTTAAAAATTGTTTTGACGAACATCATTTTTTCAATTATTCTCCGTAGACACTTGATTAATACGAGTACTTAAGGGGCGAATAGCTCAGTTGGTTAGAGCATCTGCCTTACAAGCAGGGGGTCACAGGTTCGAATCCTGTTTCGCCCACCAGTCTTTATATAAGACTTTCCCTTAGAAATTGTTCCCCGATAGCTCAGTTGGTAGAGCAAACGACTGTTAATCGTTTTGTCGCAGGTTCGAGTCCTGCTCGGGGAGCCATCTGTCTTTGCCAAGGCTCCGACTGGCTAGTGCCGTTTGTGAGCAGCCCCATTTTCATATAAAATACCTATATGCTACCTAAAATGAATGATATGTTGTTTGAAAATTAGAGGAATAATATGGCGTTTAAACTGATGTTAATGCTATCAATAATCGCTATGATCCCAAGATATGTTGCGGCCGATGCCTACGCAGACCAAGGTAGCGCAATTATGGAATCTTTTGCAGCACTGGATAAAAAAAATGGTTATGTTTGGGAGCCGACGGGTCCAACTGCTGAAGACATACAAGTAGCCGCTCCTTCAGTCGCTGAGGCAGATCGATATGACGCCCTATTTAAAAAAAGAGATCTGGCCGCTAAACTTAGACCTGCTGTAGCCAAAG
>CAMBZK010000034.1 GCA_945872225.1 candidate division TM6 bacterium UASB124 | reverse complement strand
ATGCTGAAAACGTACACGTCAACAATTTTGCTGCTGACGGCAAGTATGCAGTAGCACTTAGAGATTTCGACACCACTCGAGCATTTGGAACCAGCGCAGCACCTCTAGGTTTTACAGCTGGCAACGAACTAGTACTCGCTGACTTCGATCTTGCAAGCATCACCACACCAACCTTGCTCTCACATAAACTCTTTGCTGGTGCCGGCTACTCATGGAACGCCTACGGATCAACACAGATGTCACTCGGCCTTGGCGCTTCGTATGAATTTGCAACATCCAATGCTGACGTTGAACAGTACGCAGTATGGGGCAAATTTAATATCTCGTTCTAAAAACACGAAACTAAACGTTCGTTGCTACAACGAAGAAGAGAGGGGGGAAGCGATGTGCTTCCCCCCTCTTCTTTTAAATACGTTCTAATTACTTTAGTGCTACAAACTGATCTATTTTCTGTGCAATGAGGCCAGAAACCTCTATTAACAAATCGCGCTGAGGCTTAGTTTTTGCTTCCGCCATAGCCTTCGTAATGTATTCACGCAACTCAGTCTCAACTTTATATAACTGCTCTTGGCGCTCCACACGCGTTGCCATCTTTGGCAACCTTCCTAGCGCAAGATCAATAATGCCACCTATTTTCGGCCTTGGCATAGCTTGTATGCGAGAGGATGATATTGCTATCTGCAGCTCATTAGCAATTTTTTCTTTAATTAAATTAATCTGACTATCACGAGCCTCTGCTAATTGCTTTCGCTGTTGACGCAACTCAGCAACTTGCTTTTGCGCCTGTTTGCGGCGCACTGCTGATTGAATACTAACAACAGCTGCATCTTGCTGAATCGGCTGGGCAAGGTCTTTCGACATTTTAATGAGACGCTGGCGCAATGCAGGGCTCTTTGTTGCCATAAAATCACTACGTATTTTTGTCGCCCACTTATCGCCCACTTCACTAATTCTTTCTTGCCTACCAGGACCTGCTGGCTCCTGCAGTGCAGCAGCAACTTCTTGCTTCATTAAGCGCTCTCTGCGTAAAAGACCAACCTCTTTACGAGCCAAATTACCTCGAACACGAGCTTGCAAAGCAGTTACTGCTTGAGGTGAAAAAACAGGAGCTACTTCTTTTTGCTCTGCCACTTCTGGTGGACGGTACGCAACTACTTCAACAGCCCTACCGAGATTTGGAGCATCTGCAATATCAGTCGAAAGCTCTTCTAAGACTGGTTTTTCAGGCTCTGGCAAGCGGCTAACCTCTTGCTCTGACCAAGGACGAGCCTCGGGATTAGTATCAATTTCTTTTAATTTGTACGCTGGCATTTCTGCTGGGCGCTTACTCATTCCCCAGTCTATAGCCTGTTGCTCACCTCTTCGTACAGGTACCGGCTTAAAATCCGCAACAGACCGAGCAGGTTTACCCAACGTCGGATTTGCAACCAAGCTACTGAGGCCCAACAACATTATGCCTACATGCAAGACAGTATTCTTCTTCACGGCTCCCCCTATTCCTCTTTGACTCCCCAATCAACTATTTTCAGCATAGCTTATCAGGAGAGCAAAAGTAATATATGCCAAAAAGAAATTATACTTGATCGCTAACTATGACAAAAGAGTATTTATTTTTATGATTTCTTAAGAATTAGAACCGCATTGCTGCCGCCAAACCCAAACGAGTTGGTCATGGCATAGCGCAGCTCTTTGCGGCGGGCTGCATGAGGCACATAGTCAAGATCGCAGGCAGGATCAGGGGTAGTTAAATTAATCGTTGGGGGAACGAGGCTATCTCGCAGGGCAAGCGCACAGAAGGCCGCTTCAGCCGCTCCGGTGGCCCCGAGCATGTGGCCCGTCATAGATTTGGTGCTGCTCACCAGCGCATGACTGTTACCCGTCGGCATAACCCAATCACCAAAAACACGTTTGAGCGCCAAGGTCTCTTGGGGGTCCCCCATCGGAGTGCTGGTGCCGTGTGCATTAATGTAATCGATATCTTCTGGTGCAATGCCGGCATCGGCAAGCGCTGTTTGCATAGCACCAATAGCGCCAAGTGCTTCTGGATGCATCGCCGTTAGGTGGTATGCATCAGTCGTCGCACCGTAGCCAACGATCTCAGCAATAATCGTCGCGCCGCGCTCTTGCGCTGTTTCAAGCCGTTCAAGCACAAGCATAGCGCCGCCCTCTGCAAGCACAAAGCCAGACCGGTCTTTATCAAACGGCCGACTCGCCTGGGTTGGGTCACCGTGCCAGCCAGAAAGTGCACGCATGTTGCCAAAGCCAGCGATCGTGAGTGGCAACGCGCACGCCTCACTGCCACCAGCAAGCATGTAATCAACATAGCCATCGCGCACGGCACGAAACGCCATACCCAACGCGTCGGTGCTTGACGCACAGGCGGTGGTAAGGGCAAGTGTCGGCCCTTGCAGATTAAACTGCATAGCCAGCCAGCCAGGGGCCATGTTGGTGATAATTTTGGGAATAACAAAGGGGCTCACCCGCTTTGGGCCAGCCTCGCGCAAGCTTTTTTCTGCTTCGATGGTGCCTTCGACACCACCAATGCCGATCCCGACGTAGCAGCCAATGCGCTGGCGATTGGTCGGAAACTCACGCGTAATGCCTGCTTGAGCAAGCGCTTGCTGCCCAGCAATCAAGGCTAAGTGAATAAAGCGCTCAGTGCGCTGATGATATTTGGGAGAAAGGACGGCATCAAGCAACGGTTTTTCACCCTGCACCAAGCCGATAGCGTTAACCGGGTACCCAGCAAGGCCAAAGTGTTCTGGTATTGCTTCAATGCCAGACACCCCTGCGCATGCTTGCGCCCAGGTTGCTTCGGTTGATAACCCCAGTGGGGTTACCATGCCTATGCCGGTAATGACAACGCGATGCTTCATGCAGTCCATTTCCCCTGTAATAAACTATTTGGTGCGAGCGCCGTGAATAAGATCGACCGCATGCCCTACGGTTTTAATCTTCTCAGCATCTTCGTCTTTGATTTCGATGCCAAAGGTCTCTTCAAAGCTCATAATGATTTCAACGATATCAAGTGAGTCAGCGCCAAGATCTTTGAAGGTCGAGTCGGCGGTAATGTTTACCTCAGGTATCGTTAGCTTTTCAGCAATAACAGCTACAACTTTATTTAACGTATCTTCTCTGCTAAATGACATAGTCATCTCCTCTAATTGCTACATAATGTCTACTAGACAAGGCACTCATGATAACGAAAATAAAAAAAAATACTACATCCCACCACTGACTACAAACACCTGACTGGTCAGGTAATCAGCATTACCCGACGTAAGAAATGCAACGAGATGAGCAACATCATCTGGCTGCCCAAACCGCTTGAGCGGAATATGATCTAATGCTTTTTGTTTGATAGCTTCTGGCAAGGCATCGGTCATTGCCGTTTGAATAAAGCCCGGGGCAATGGCATTCACGAGCACCTGACGCGATGCGTACTCAAGCGCTAGTGATTTGGTAAAGCCAATGAGCGCCGCTTTGCTTGCCACATAGTTTGCCTGGCCTGGGTTGCCATGCAAGGCGACGACCGAACTAATATTAATGATATAACTTTTTGGCAGCTTGATCATGCGTTTAAGTGCTTGCTGCGCGCATAAAAAAGCACCCTTCACGTTCACGTCAAAGGGCGCTTGCCAATCTGCTTCACTCATGCGCAGCACTAAGCCATCGCGCGTGATGCCGGCATTATTCACCAGCACGTGTGGCTGCAAGCCTTGGGCATCGAGTGCTGCAAAAGCTGCGGTAACTGACGCTGCTGATGTGACATCTACTTGGTGATACACCATTCCTGCAGCAAGCACATCGGCAACTGATGGATTTGTTTGCTCAAGGCAGTCAAACACAACAACCGTGTCACCACGCTGCTGCAACTGCGCCGCTATGCTACGTCCAATCCCCCGCACCCCGCCCGTTACAATACTGCACTGCATGCTGTTCCTTTTTGGTTAAAATGCATGCGAGTAGTATACCATGAGCGGTAAAAAGGCCCACTATCTTCTCCCAGCCAAGTTAGGCCAGAAATAGCGGGACCGAAATAGCAGCATTATAACTCAAAAGCACTACTACAATAACCATTACACATTGTTTATGGATGGGCTGCTCCTCTCCTGCCGAGTAAAGGGAATTCAGCTAAAACACCCAAGCAAGCTGGCAGCACCTTAAAAATACGTGCCCATATTTCAAGCTCGTTGACATGAACCCGAACCCCCTCGAGGTTAATAATGAAGTGGTGATGCAAATCAGGATACGTCTGCAACAAATACCTTAGCAATGGCCAGTTTTTTTCTTGAATACAATTTTTTGCCTGCTCCTTTATGGCACTCAAAGCCCCCTCATTTCCAGAAAAAAATCCTGCAACTAATGCATCAATATCAGTTCGAGCTGCTATTGATGCCTCTCGAACCGCAGCTTTGCGTAAAAAGCTTGCAGAGGGTTTTGGCATATCATCGCAGGCTTCTGCCGATGGAGCAGCTGGATAACAAACTGATCCACAAGCAAAAATAATCAATAGAATCATTACACTTTGTTTATTCATGTATCTTTTGCTCACAAAATATACGGTAATTTAATTATGAAAATGCGCCCGAAAATTATACACGAACAAAGCCAAAATGCACACTGAATTCAAAGCAGACCAGCAGGACTAAGTATTGGAGACTCAGCCAGCGTTGAAGCACAAGACGAATGCACCCCATGCAGATGTGCCATTACCAGCAACATATTCACCGGAGGTCCACCGTCAGGATCTTCTACAAGAAAGCATGCTTGCACATCTGCCCCAAAGCGCAATAAATAAGCCAACAAATGCCAATCTTTTCTCTCCAGGCAGCTTTTAGCACAATCTTGTATATTTTTTACAGCATGCTCGCCATGATCACGCAAGCATGAAACGAGCCAATCTACCCCCTTTCTATGGCCTATCTCGTCCTTATTCTTCAGCAAGCAATAAATTTTAAAAGCCCTTAGTGTGGAAAAGTTTCGAGCAAAAATAGATGGCGTTGCCATGCACATTGTTATGCACAGCAACGCCAATAGTTTTTTCGCCATGCCGCCCCCCAGCAGAAAACTATCGCTTATTTTTTCTTTAATTTGCGTATTAACCCTACAATAGATGTCCTCTTACCCGATCAATGCCCTGCAAAACAGGAAATTCAGCCAACACCCCAATACAAACTGATAAACACCCAGCTCGCTCGGCCATTTCTCGCAAAAGATTGTATGAACACCCGGAAGCATCAACCCCTATAAAAAACCACTGCAATCCTGGGCATTGTTTAAACAAGTGACCTAGCATGCCCCAATCACGTTCATCAAGGCACAACTGCACAGCCAACCGAACCTCTTCCTCAGAGCAATCGATCCCCGCCAAACGATCTCTAACCAACTCGACCACGACATCATAAGCTTTATCTTGAGGGGCATGAAAACCTCCTGGCTCAACATCAAACTGCTCCTCTTCCTGATACGCTTCTTCGGCTCCATCGAGCACAGGTCCATCATCGTGCAAATAGCCAGCCGCCTCTGCACAAACAGCAGCAGCTAGGCGACGTTCATCATCACCATGGGCGCCATGAGCAAATGGCAGCGCAAGGAGCAAAACAAAGATTAGTACTATTTTTTTAGCCATGTACGCACCCTCCCCAATAAAGAATACAAACTACCCATTAGCAAAAATACCCACTCATCAACATAGCATGAAATCACCCATCTGATGGGGTAGTTGGAAATGATTCAAACTCACCGCTACCTTCTGTACTTGGTGAAGCGCCATCATCAAGATCATTAGCTGCAAGCAGTGCGGCTACACTTGCCAATTGATCCAAAGCTTCAGCGTGATCATCTTCTGCAACAGGAGCCAACCGAGGAGTCCTTCCTGCTGGAAGCCTTATGGTAAGACGTAGCGGAAGGACTGCCGCCCTGCTAGCGACGATCACGCGAGCAGGAGGCATATCGGGTAAGTTTCGGCGATTGAGATTTGATGGATATATTTTCGGGAATCGTTTTAAAATTGCCAGACACTCAGACTCGACACCATACTTTTTTGCAAGAGCATGCAAGGTGTTGCAAACAAGTAACTCGCCTTCTAGTCCCGTGTTGCTGATAAATAACAGCTGAACAGTTTTACCTTGTTGCAGAAGATACAACAGATGTCCCCACTTTTTTCCCACGACATAATGTTCACCTAAAGCACGTATCCTTTGTGCTAAATCTACTGTCAATAAGCTACTCGTATCTTTAAGTGGTGCAACAAGAGCATCAATCGCATCGTTTTCTAGTTGCTCTTCTCGCGTAAGTTTTTTCTTCTCTCGTCGCTCTCTATGGCAATGAAGGGGCATGAGAACAATTGGCGTATCTGGCTCATACCATTGCTCGCCTTCCCACCAGCCACCCTCTTTGGTTGGATCGTCCTCTTCGTCGCTCCCTAATTCAGCATCATATTGGGCGAGTAGCGCTTCTAAATCTATATCCCCGACCGTTCCACCAACAAGCGCTGGTGTTACAAAAAAGACCAGCAGTACCATCGCAAAAAAATTTGTTCTCATGCACTCCCCCTCCCCCAAGCCCCTATAATCTCTACTTCGAAATTATAGATCTTGGCAAGCGACGCGAACAAGAAAACCAAGCTTTAAAAGAA
Organism: candidate division TM6 bacterium UASB124; assembly: GCA_945872225.1. Lineage (GTDB taxonomy): Bacteria > Babelota > Babeliae > Babelales > RVW-14 > CAIKAH01. Next base: position 2,947 of record CAMBZK010000034.1, on the reverse strand, counting down.
AAGAGCCGCAAATGGAACCGTATTGTGAAAATGTTAACAGTCAGCTAGTTCTTCTTCAAAAACCATCACTGGATAAGAAGGAGACTTTGCAACGGGAACAATCGCAACCTTTTTGCGCAGATAATCGGCAAGAGAAGGATTAACAAGCTGGGCGTAATCAACCGGCCTGCAACCAGCTGCATCGCACCTTGTTGGATCAGCACCACGCTCGATAAGATTTTTACAGGCATCACCAAGCCCCAAGCGTGCAGCCTCATGCAACAGCGTCTGGCCGTTAATCGGGGACAGAGCATTAACATTGCCAGAATCGGCAACCCAAGTATTTACACGATCGATAAAGCGTGTATTGAGCTCACGCAGTTCATGCGCCTCTTTTTCAGCTATTTCTTGGCGCATTTTTTCAGCTTTTACACATTCCTGATAGCGCATCTGCGCGACCGCTTCATGCAAGCTTGGGTACTGCTTTTTAGCCGCAGCTACTTTCCCAACAGCATTAACCCCACAACCAGCTAGACGGCGACAAGCCGCAAACACATTATTACTCAAGATGCATAGAGCAATCACAACAATACCGAAACTTTTTTTATTCATATTACTCATCCTAAGAATGGTTTTTTAAGAAAATATTTCAGCTAGTGTACACAAAAAAGTCCCCGCACAGAAACAAATTCTGTGCCCGGACTTTAATTTTTTTGAGAATAGCTAGTTTTTTAGACGAGCGGCTGCTCTGGCTTGGTAGCATCTTCTTCAGCATCAAGTTCTAATTCAGACTTTTCAACCTTTAGATCCAAGCGAGCTAGAATCTCAGCCAGCTCTGCAGGCGTGCTCAATGCATAAATATCTTTGTCTGGCCATTCACGCTTGAGCAGCTTAGAAAGCTTGCCAGCAGGCCCGATTTCAATAATCACATCGCACTCTTTAAAATACTGCATTGACGGCCACCAAAGAACCGATGAGCTCATCTGGCGAACCAGTGACTCTTTAATCTGTGCGTTAGTCGCAATCGGCTGCGCTTGCACATTATTAATGAGCGGCACACCAAGATCTCTAAAATCAACTTTAACCATGTACATGGCAAACAGCTTTTCTGCCTCTTGCATCAATCGTGAGTGAAACGCACCGGCAACGTTAAGCGCTATGGTTTTTCCACCAAACGTTTTAACATCGGCAACCAACGAATCAATTTCACGGAAGGTACCAGAAACCACCAGCTGACCTGGGACGTTATAGTTCACAATTTGCAGCACACGCTCTTTTGACGAGGGGTCATCATACTTAGCGCATATTTCAGCAAGCACATCATATGGCACGCCAATAACGGCTACCATGGTGCCAGGATATTTTTTAGTCGCTTCATCCATAAACAGTGCACGCTTTCTCAGCAAGTACAGTGCATCAGGAAAGCTTATGCCGCCAGCCGCAAACAGTGCTGCATACTCGCCAGAACTATGGCCAGCAACAACATCGGGAATAATATTATATTTTTCTTTTAAAAGCGCATAAATTGATGCACTGAGCAAAAAGATTGCTGTCTGTGCATTTTCTGTTTCACGCAATTCACGCTCAGAGGACGCAAAGCACAAGCGAACAAAGTTTGACTCAAGGCACTGCGAAGCTTCTTCAAAATACTCTTGCAGCAAGCGCTCATGATCGTACAACTCTTTGCCCATACCAAGGCTTTGTGAGCCCTGTCCAGGAAATATTATGCCTATTTTAGGCTTAGCACGTGTTGACATACCAATCACTCCATTTTGGTAAACTAACCACTTCTTATACAAGCGCATCACGTAGCGCCTGCACACGTAGAAGAGACCGTTCCTTACCTAAAATCGTCATGATATCGAACACCCCTGGACTTACCGTCCCACCGGTAAGTGCTAAGCGTAATGGCTGCGCTAACGCAACCAATTTTGCAGTAAATTCATTACAGACGGCATTGGCACACGCTGCAAGCGCATCATGATCAAACACCGCCAAAGCGCTTGCTTGCTCAATAAATGCCTGCAACATCGCTGGTGTTTGCACCGTTTGCCACTTGGCAATAAGCGAAACATCATAGACGGTTGGTAACACGGCACATGCACGGACCGCATCATGAAGCTCAATAAGCGTTACCGCGCGCTCTTTATAAAGCGTCAGTAATGCATCAAGCTCTTGGGCAGGCCATGCAGCTTCAAGGTTTTTACGATACACACCATCAATCAGATCAAGGCTGGCAAGCAGCTCTGCTGACGATTTGGCGCGCAGGTAAACCCCGTTCAGCCACTGTAATTTTTTACTGTCAAAGATCGAACCTTTTTTGCCCACCTGATCTAAGTCAAAAACTTCGACCAGCTGTTCACGCGTAAACACTTCGGTATCACCGTGTGACCAACCCAAGCGCACTAAATAATTAAAAAGCGCTTCAGCTAGGTAGCCCTGTGCTCGATATTCTTCCACTGAAACTGACGCATCACGCTTACTCAGCTTTGCTCCCGTAGGACCAAGAATAAGTGGGATGTGTGCAAACAGCGGCTCTTTTTCACCCAAGGCATGGTACAAGAGTACTTGCTTTGGCGTGTTCGAAACATGGTCTTGCCCACGAATCACATGCGTGATCTTCATAAAAATGTCATCGACTACAACACAAAAATTGTATATCGGCGTCCCGTCCCGGCGAATAATGACGTAGTCGTCAAGTTGATCGACTGCCACACTCACCGTTCCTAGGATTACGTCTTTAAAGGTAACAGATGAAATACTGTTTGGCAATTTAAATCTAATAGCGTGTGGTTTTTGCATATTTTGCTCTTCAGGCGTCAAATTTCTGCATTTTCCGCTATATTTTGCCCCTGCACCCTGCTCCAAGGCGTGAATTACCTCATCGGCTTCTCGTGGCTCACAAAAGCAGGGGTAGGCCTTGCCCTCGGCTATAAGCCGTTCAGCCTCTTTAAGGTGCTCTTTTTGA